>CAZSIH010000098.1:0-418 GCA_964606925.1 uncultured bacterium | reverse complement strand
AGTGCTACATCAAATATTACTTACGATTCAGAGCTATGGTATAATGTTGCAATTGTTAGAGATGGAACATTATTGAAAATTTATGTCAATGGTAATGAAACTGGATCTAATGAGTCAGTTAGTAGTACAAGCTTCGATAATTTTGATCGTATTAGGATAGGGAGTTCACCAACTGGAGAAAATTGGGATGGTCTTATTGATGAAATATCATTATGGAACACTGCCCTTTCCCAGGAGGAGATTCAAGAGAACATGTTCACTGACAGTACAGGCTACCAGCCTGATCTGGTGGGACACTGGAAGTTCAATTCAAACGATGGCAGCACCCTTTTCGATCACTCCGGTAACCAAAATCATGGGACCGTCAATGGGGCGACCTGGGATGGTGAAGGTTTCACTCGCCCGAACACCGCGGTCA
>CAZSIH010000097.1:4095-6812 GCA_964606925.1 uncultured bacterium | reverse complement strand
TGGAATTTGTGTTTTTCCTCAAAATAAACTGTTCAGAATTTGAAACCAAAGTGATTTGCACATAACCCGACAATGAGATTGTTCCATCAAACTGCTCTTGATTCCCAATGGCAGAGACTAACTCCCACAATTCCCCATCATTTATTTGAAAATTGAGGATTTTTAGATCATCATTGTTTATTACCTCAATCATACATTCATCAGATTCGCAAATTTTGGTATTTCCTGAAAATCGTATATCTGTTGAAGGTAGAGGAGGTTTTGGAGGTAAACTATAATGGATTTTATCTTCAATTGGAATATCAATTCCAAATAATAATTCCATTCCGTTTATTGTGAGTGAATTAGCTTTATGTTTTAATTCATAATCTTTTGTAATAATTTTTCTAAAACTATCTGAATTGAGTATTATTTCACCATCCTGAAATGACCTCAACCAATATCCATTCCCTGGGACAAGGATGTCGGTATTAAAATATCCTTCGGAAAATTCGTAAAGTGTATTTTCAACTATAATATTTTCGGGATCTATGGCAGAATAAATGGAAATATCTTCAGAAATCCCTGATATCAAATTCCAACCTTCATCTAAACTTATGGATATTTCATTCAAAATTTCACCGCTCAGTGTGGTGATTCCCTCTTCAGAAAAACGAAGCCAATACCCTTCTCCGTTAACCAATGAATTTTCCAGAAAATATCCCTGGTCAAAGGAAAATAATGTATTCTCAATTGAATTTGGGAACAAATCATTAACGTTTGAATTTTCAACGATCAATGGTAATCCAACCAAATTCCAATCTGTATCATAGTGTACGGATATTTCCCCTGATTGAGAATTATCACAGACTAAATCGAACATGAAATCCCGGGTAAATTCAATGGTGATGTCCATATCTTGTCCCGAAAAAGCATAAGGTGTATGTCCCTCTCCTTCAAAAGTATGCAACGCACTCTGGTTCCCTAATTCCGTCATGGTTTGATGGATAATAAAACTACCGTAAACTTGGACATTTATTCCGAACAATGTGAGTAATTCGTCCGCATAAGGAACAACCGTATCTTCATCGCCGTGAACGGACACAATGGGAATATCTCCTGTTTCAATCCAATCGTAGTGACCAATTGCACCGCTAAGATTCACTACACCGTAAAATGCAGAATTATATCCTGGATTTCCACTGTAACCTTCCAGACCTCCACTCTCTATAACGAAATCAAAAATGGATTCCGGAATTTCACTTTCATTATTTATATATGCTGCATTCACAGAAGAGATTGCTCCTGCAGATGAACCTCCAGCGTATATTCGGGATGTGTCAATCTTAAAATCATCATATAATTCATCATTCATCCTGAGGAAACGAATAGCAGATTTTAGATCATGAATTGCTTTTATAACGGCTTTATACGCATTTTGTTCGGTACCGTTCCAGATTAATGTAGGCGTAAGCCTGTAGTCAATAGTCGCTGCCACATAACCCATTTTTGCATATCGAGTACACAGTTCCACCATCACAGGTGAGTTTCTTGAACCACCTACAAAAGCACCTCCAAACATGAATATGACCAGGGGTCGCTCACTCAAATCATCTCCCGCAGGTTCATAGACATCTAAATAGAGGGTTTGTGTATATTCAAACCCCAAAATATCTTCTGTGATATTTTCTCCATATTGAATATTAGATGTAGTGTTTATATTCGGAAATACATCTGAAATATATCGTTCTCCATCACATTCAGATTGTGAAAAACCAACCCTAGCAAAAAAGAAGAGAAACAAACATACCTTTTTCATCGATATGATTCCAACTGAACAAACTTCATTTTTTAATCAGTATGACAGACATTCCTGGCAGGCTGTGTGCAGACAAGAATGTCTGCACTACGTAACGTTGGTAAAACAATTTAAACTTTTTCGGAGTGTATTCAATGATAATTGAAAGAACAACCATAAATAACTGTCCTAATTTTATCAGTTTCATTCCATTAACTTTTTGAATATTCAGAAAATCCTCCGTCCATACTGAATACATGCTTAAATCCTTCTTTTACAAAATATTCAGCAGCATTTTGACTGCTAACTCCGTGAAAACAATAAATCAATAATGGATTTTCTTTTTTAGTCATTTTTAGAAATTTCTCTATGGACTCAGATGTTACATGGATTGAATTTGGGATATTACTTTTATAAAATGATTCACCATCTCGAATATCAGCAATGGTTACATCAGGATCATTATCCATCAAGGATTTTGCTTCTTCAACTGAAATTCGTTTAAATCCTGAACAGTTATCTTTCATATAAAAAAATCATTAATTCATCACAAATTGCTGCAACTCCATGAGATTGACAATTTTCAACGTTGCTTGATGAGTTGATTCCAAAAATACCGGAGGTGCCATATTGTGATTTAATGCTTCTTTCCATCTCATGGCACAAAGACACCATTTATCTCCCGGTTTTAATCCTGAAAAATTATAAGCAGGATTGGGTGTAGAAAGGTCGTTTCCCATTTTTTTACTGAACTCCAAAAATTCTTTGGTTGCCATAATACAGACTGTATGGAACCCAAAATCTTCCGAACAGGTATCACAAAGTCCATTTCTGAAAAACCCTGTTTTTGGATCATCACAACAGGAATCCAACTTATCTCCAAATACATTTATAGATTTATACATTTTCATTTAGAACACTCAAATAATTTACAATTTAC
>CAZSIH010000097.1:0-3995 GCA_964606925.1 uncultured bacterium | reverse complement strand
AATTTACCTGTCCATCATCCGTCTGTAAATTGCAATGATCAGTATGGTGATAATGATCCCGCCGATCAAACCTTCAAAAATGGCTATGGATTTTCCCAAAGGTCCGAATGGAGTGATCTCTCCAAAGCCCACAGTTGAAAATACAATCACGCTAAAATAAATTAGATTTCCCAAGGCAGACAAAAATGAATAATCGCCACTGAAAAATCCCAAAACTTTATCTCCGTAACTCACACCTTCAATGCCAAATAAAAATGAACAGGAAATAATAACGAAAATAAACGAGGTTAAAATTCGATTTATCCGTTCCCCGTAACCTGTGGTAATATGTGCAAATTTTGAAATTAGTCTAAAGAATGAAAATTTAGGAAGCTGTTTTCTCTTACACACCATTTCCCGGATAAACATATTTCCTGCTTCTTCTCCCAAAGATTGATTTTGTTTGGTCAATTTTATGGATCGATAAATTTCTTCCGCTTCTTTATATTTTGATAATATTTCTTCTTTTTTATCCGCTTTTTCAGCTTCCAATTCATTGATGATCTTCCCTTCATCTCCCCAGCTCACATTATCCAGTTTTGTATTTGTGAGGTTAGCACCCAGCAATTTACAGTTTGTCAAATTTGCATCTTTAAGGTTTGCATTTTCTAAATTTGCTTTAAATAAATTGGCACCTTCCAAATTGGCGCCATACATACTAGCATGAGATAGATCTGCCCGGGTAAGATCGCAGGATTTTAGATCTGCATCTACAAGATCAGCATTTTTGAGGTTAGCAAATTTTAATTGGGAACCAGCAAGAGATTTCCCTTCTTTATTTAGTGCCTCAATTTCACTTTTGGTGTTTTCGTCTGATTTATAGTCTGGATTTTGGAATTTCATTGTATTTTCGTTCATATTAACAATCTGAATTTAAATTAAATAATTTTATTTATTAGTTAATCTTATTTGCAAATCTTATCCATTTTTACATATATCAATTATTTCCTGAAATATTCTGTCCGTATCTTCTAACGATGGCTGGCATGTCCCTGCCCGTCTGTGTCCGCCTCCGCCATATTTTTTACATAATTTTCCAACATTGACCTGGGATGTTTTCTCAAAAATTGAATGAGCTACAGAAATTGTATTGAATTTTCCTTTTTTCCCGTCCGCCAATCGCACAGAGATATTTCCTTTGCTTAAACCGGGTAAAGTATAAATAAGAAATCTGTTTGCCGGGGGAATTTGTTTTCTTCTGATATCTGTAACAATAACATCACCGGTAAGATTGGAATTTTTAAGATAAAACTTTTCTCCCGTTTCCTGCATTTCATGGTATTTTATTATTCGTTCTTTAGTATCCGGAATGTCCAACACTTCCTGAACGGATTTCTCTGTCAGCCAACTAATTACGTGATTCACCCATTGAAAATTGCCAATTCGGAAATCCTTGTGATAACCCAACCCTGTTCGGGAATCAAGTAAAAATCCTAATAAATACGTTCCTTGGGGATTTTTAATTTGATCCAAAGTTAATTGTGCACTATCAATCAAATCGGTTTCGTGAACCAATGTTTCATACTTTATTAATTCCGGGAAATCCGGAAGGAAATATTTATACACCAATCCTGCGGCACTGGGAGCAACCTCCACAATTCCGGTAAATTTTTGGGGGAAATTGGTTTTGTCAAATTCGCTGGAATGATGATCAAACCACATATGACACTTAGGATGATAAGGTAAATTACAGATTATATCAGCACTATTTATATCAACTTTTCCCTCCTGCATATCTTTTGGATGGGCGATTTTAACATCATCACAAAGTCCTACATCTTTTAAAATAACTGCGCAGACGACACCATCTAAATCACCTCTATAAATCACCCTCATTCTGAACTGAGGATAATGATCCCGTCTGTGTCGGTTTTTAACCAATATCCTTTCCCCGGCATGAGGAAATCAGCATTTTCATAAAAGCCGTCAAACCCATATACCGTTCCATCAATAATGACATTTTCCGGATCATAGATTGAATTCACCGGAATGGGTAAGGTCAATCCGGTGATCATATTCCAGCCTTCATAGAGAAGAATACCCAATTCCGATATAGACAATCCGGAAAAAGCATTGGAACCTGAGTTTTCCATCCTGAGCCAATATCCAGTTCCATTTTGAAGAGTTGTTTCTTCTATGTACACTCCGTCATAACTGTAAAGAGTGCCTTCTACAGCATTTGGAAAGTGGTTCTGATAGTCATTATTCTCGGTTATCACCGGAAGTCCAACCATATTCCATCCTGCGGAATACTCAACGGTTAAGGCACCATTAAAGTCTAATTTTAGTGCAACCGGGCGATGATCGGAAACATCTTCATCATATTCATTAAATCCTCCATCAAAATAATCATCAATTTCAATGGTCTGGACATGGGAGTTCGGAAATTCAAACTCATCAAAAAGTTCATTGGTTATGAGGATATGGTCTATATGTGAAGGCCACCACGGATAGGACCACCCGGAACTGGGACCCTGGGCAATTTCCATATCAACAAACAGATAATTTTCCGGGTCATCCAGGATCATCTGGAATACGTTATTTTGCGAATTATCCGTAAGAACATCGTTTAGGTCTCCCAATACAATCACGTTATCATTGGAGAAATGTGTATCAATATATTCTTTCAGCAAATTACTGGCGATATATCTCCGGGTTTCCTCATCACCGGAATCATCGAGGTCAAGATAACCGTCTCCACAGCATTTAAAATGATTATTAATGATGATGATATTTTCCCCCATAAAATTCATATCCATGACCATTGGCGACCTGGGAAACGGACTCCAATACGGCGAAGTGGTGTAAATTTCATAAATGTCATTGATTTCGATAACGTTCGTATTGTAGATATACGCCAGACCGGCAAACCATGATGATTCGTAATATCCTTCATAGTCAGACAGATTCTCCATCATTTCATCGAACATGTCTGTGTCATCCACTTCCTGGATTGCCAGAACATCTATTTCAAGTGCCTGGATAATCTCGGTCACATAATCCACTGTGGTTTGACCATTTTTTGGAAACCACTCAATATTCCATGTCATGACTTCAAACGTGGAGTCTGTTCCGAAAT
Organism: uncultured bacterium; assembly: GCA_964606925.1. Taxonomy (GTDB): domain Bacteria; phylum Fidelibacterota; class Marinisomatia; order Marinisomatales; family AB-629-J13; genus AB-629-J13. Next base: position 877 of record CAZSIH010000097.1, on the reverse strand, counting down.
CCAGATCATCAAAATCCTGGGCATTCAACATTGTTGTGAGAATTAATGTTAAAATGGAAAAGTGTTTTATAGGATTGAGATAAATACTATATTTTAACAAATTACTTTACCCAATAAATGTAAAATATACAATAATAACTGTAATAATAACTGCAATTCCCTTACTCATTAAAACTATGTTCTTATTATCACATTTACTTTGACTTGCCATCAATAGAATGATGGAAAATCCTCCTAACGCAGGGTTTGTTTTCAAACTTCCGATAAAAATGATGAGACTCAAAATTATCGTGAAATGAAATTTCAAATATTTTTTTTCGAACATTAAAACTCCTTTTTACGATTCTAATTTTTTAGGACGGGGACTTTAAATTACAAAATCCCTATTTAATTCTTTCCCACAATGTAGTTAACTCCAATTGGCAAATTCACCTAATATTCTTATGGACTGTGCCAATGTCCGTGTTCGGGAGACCAAACCTTTCCAGGTGGTGGATCATTTTCGGTATCGGAAAAAAATAACAGGTAAATGACCAAAACTATTCCTGCAATGACCGCTGTACCTATAATGTATATCAAATTTTTCCCAAATTTTCCTTCAGACTTCTGATGGCAATTTTTGTACTTTTTACCACTTCCACAGTGGCAGGGATCATTTCGTCCGATTTGAGTCATAATACTAATCTATTCATCATCTTAATTTACTTCTACACCCTCTTTTTTACAAAGTAATGGGGAATAAAAAACCAGCTACTGAGCGGGGTTGTTTATAAGTTTATTTACTGTGAGTTAGAATGAGTACCCTTACCTTCAGATTATCTCAAACGATTAGCTATTCTGATAGAGATATCCTTAACATATTGAGTCTGGTCTTGAG
>CAZSIH010000096.1:0-6887 GCA_964606925.1 uncultured bacterium | reverse complement strand
AAAAAACAGTGGAAATTCAGCTCAAAGAAAAAGGATCGTTCGGCCGGGAAATGTTTCTGTCCATTCCCTGGGAGGAATACGCAGGGGATTATGAAAAGTCATTCAGGAAACTGAGACGAAAAATAAAACTACCGGGGTTTCGTCCGGGGAAAGTGCCCAAACAGGTGCTGGTTAAGCAATATCAGCCGTTAATAGAAGCAGAATTTTTGGATCACAACATTCAATCTTATTATCAAAAAGCATTGAAAAATGAAGAGATTGAACCGATTAATAAAGCGGCAGTATCCGATGTGGAATTTGAACACGGAAAAACATTTACATTTAAAGCATCCTTTGATGTAGAACCTGAAATTACACTTCCTAAATTGAAACGAAACAAATTGAAGGTTGTAAAACCAGTGTATGAAATAGATGATGAGGATGTAAAACTGACCATTGAAGAATTCCGCCGTTCACATACGAAAGTGGAAACGGTTGAAACCGGCGCTGAAACCGGCGATTATATCTTGTGTGATCTTCAGGAAACTGATTTTACAGGAAATCCCTTTATCGGGAAGAAAATTGAAAAACAATATTTAAAAGTAGGTGATACTCATTTATCGGATGAAACCCACACTGCGTTAAAGGGGATTAAACCGGGGGATAAAAGGAAGATCACCCTGAATTCCGGTGAAATTACTACCCACTATAAAGTTGATGCAATCAATGTGGAACGGCATATTCTTCCGGAAATAAACGATGAATTTGTCTTGCAAGTAGACCCAGAAGTTGCTGATGTAAATGGATGGAAAGAAAAAATTCGAACTGTGATTAATACCCGCTATGAAACCAGGGCAACAGAACAGTTCAACCAGCATATTATTGATGAGTACATCAATTATGTAAATCCTGAGTATCCTGAGTCAATGGCAGATGCATATTTGGACAGCCTGGTTGAAGATGTGAAAAAATCAGGTGAAAAAGTTAAGGATGAGGAAAAAATTCGTGATATGTTTCGCCCCACTGCAATTAGGAATTTAAAATATTATTTAATCAGGAAAGCATTGGTGCAAGATCAAAATATCTCTGTTTCTTCAGAAGAGATTGAGAAAGAGATCCGATTGAGATGTGAAGTAAATTCCGAAAAATCGAATGAAATTTCAAAATATTACCGAAAACCCAGCAACAAAAAACGGTTATCCGATGAATTAATTGACAAAAAAATAACTGATTTTCTCGAACATTATACGAAGGTAACAATTGAGACTGTAAAAACAGAAGATCTTCGTAAAAAAGAAACGGAGCATACCCATGAGCATTAAAGAAATCTCTCAATTAGTCCCCATTGTTGTTGAGCAGTCCGGAAGGACTGAAAGAGCCTATGATATTTATTCCCGGCTTCTCAAAGAACGAATCATATTTCTGGGTAGCGGGATTGATGATAATGTAGCTTCACTCATCATCGCCCAATTGCTATTTCTGGAAGCGGAAAATCAGGAGAAGGACATTTTTCTCTACATAAATTCTCCCGGGGGTTTTGTCACAGCCGGAATGGGTATTTATGACACCATTCATTATATAAAACCTGACGTAGCGACTATTTGCATGGGACAGGCATCCAGTATGGGGGCTCTTTTATTAGCAGGAGGCGCACCGGGGAAACGGTCTGCACTACCGAATTCCCGAATTATGATCCATCAGCCTTTAGGTGGCGCAGAAGGACAGGCAAGCGATATTAAAATTCAGGCGGATGAAATTGTAAGACTTAGAAATTCCATTAACAAAATATTGAGTAAAGCAACAGGGCAGACCATTAAACGGATTGAAAAAGATACGGATCGAAATAATTTTATGAGTTCAGAAGAAGCAAAAAAGTATGGCATCGTTGATAAGATATTATCATCAAGATGACATTTTTTCAATTACAAACAGGTTGGAATTTTCAAGTCCTTGTTTAATGGTTATTTTCGATTAAATTCCGCTTTCAAATTTGTAACCAATTTATAGATTTTATTTAATCATTTATTTAAACGTGATAAAAAACCGAATTTTCATTTTGCCGGTATTCATACTTATTGGTTTCATATTTATAAGTTGCGAGCAAAAAGAAGATGAAGCAATCGAATCATTTGAAATAGTAAATACTTTGGATAATTCATCCGTTGGAAATGGATTGACCGGACATATTCAGGATTATTTCTACAGCTTGGAAGATGAGATTGAGGTACAGTTTTACCTCTTTAACAGTGCCACATTCGGATTCAAATATGAGGATTATTTAGCTCTGTTCAATAAAGAACCCACCCAACTTACATTTACATCCTATCCTCAACTGGTAGTCTCTGAAACTCCAAATGATATGGATACATCTGCTTATATGAAAATAACACCTGATTCCCCCGAATGGCTGACTGAAAGATCGGATCTGGATTCCGCAAGTTGTCCTGTTTCTCTGTGTGAAAGTGGTTTAGAAATATCATTCAATGAAGAAGGAAAAGTGGTGGAGGATTCAGTCGCCTTGTTTTCAATTCAATTTAAAAATGTGGATAAACTGGAATGGGAATTTGATGCTGAACCGGATTTGCAGAGATACAAACCGGTGAATTCAGACTGGTTATTTCAAAGCGATACCATAAAATTTCAGGATACATTGGATATTGTTTCATACACATCTGTAATAAAAGAACTTCCGGAAGAGGGATTTGTATTTGTGGACCGCTCGGAATGGGAAAAAACCGAAAACGAATATTCGTCAGAAATGATTTCTATTTCCAAAGAATTTTATTTTCCTTCCTGGCGAAGGATCAGCGGAGATTCCCTTATTTTCAGGATAAATACTGACTGTAATGACAACGGACTTTATGACAGTGAAGGAGAATCAGGAGTTAGTTCTGCTGAAGAATGTCCTTCAAATGAATCCTTTGTTCTCACAAATGAATCAACAGGAGAAGGTTTCTGCGACAGGGGAAATGATGTTTGGGATCGGGCTGAGGTTTACGTGGATCATAATAATAATGGAGTCTATGATTTGATTGAACCGTTTGAGGATAGAAACTGCAATGAATTATGGGATGATGCTGAAGAATATTTTGATGAAAATAACAATGAATTATGGGATGAAGGCGAGGAATTTTCTGATACCGGGAATGGGTTAAAGGATATCGCTGAAGAGTTTACAGATGATGGCGATGGCATCATTGAGCCTCATGAATTATTTATTTTTGATTTAGCTCCTAAAACCCTATTAGTGAATTGGTCCGATCCAATCAATCCAATTCCCATGACCACTGTTTATCCAAATGATTCTCTCACCACCCGCTGGGGAATTAAATATTATGATATAATTCGGGAAACAGACAGAAGCGACTCTAAAACTGTATTGGTAGATAATGTAGATTCATTAGTGACTCAATATAATAATGAGATCATAGAACAGGTGGGTGATGAGAGTGCCGGCTCGGACTATTACGTTACCAAAACGGAATGGATTGAGTCAGATCCTTCTTCTGGAGATGTTCGTTTTTATGATTATCACATTTTTAAAGTGGACGTCAATATTTACAAATTGGTTCATCCCAGTTATTTTAAACCTTATGGATATCATGGATTTACCTATGATATGATGAACAATTCGGTGAGTTTTTCAACCCAGGGTTATGATGGCGGATTCTGGTATAAACCGAATGCCATGGATGAGGTTTTATATCATACTTCCAACGGATTGATACGTGATGGCGAAATTGTCAACGAAGAATATTATGATACCACATCAGTGGGAATTTATTTTGTCCGTAAATCACAGCAGGTTTTTTCAGACAGCGTAACGGTTCCAGCAAAAAATGTGAGAGGTTTTATTGATAATTCCGGGACGATTCAGTGTTATACTGAATCACCAAATATGGTGACGACTGTTGATGAATGTCCTGCCGCTGACACAACCTTTAACGAATGTTTTAAAATAACCCGGAGTGTCAACATGACTATGGTTGGTAGCGGTGTGGAATGGGAAGAAGAAAATACGACATGGCTGGTAAAAAATTATGGCATTGTCAAAACAGAGTTAAAAGTAAGGTGGGGAGAATCCATCTGGTTTGACTCGAATGATGAAATTTGGGCAGGTTATTCCCGTTGGGAAATGGGACATTATTCATCAGAAACCGGTGATGCGGGACTCCTTTCAAAATTGCTGAATCCTGTTCGTTCTGTCAGGTTAAATTCATTGGATGATGTGGATGAGTTAAAAAACGATCCTTATCAGATCCGCCGGACATCAGGTCTTCATCGAATTCAATTTCCTTTGGATAATTAATTTGAGTTTTAAATGAAAATACGAACTCACAAACTTTACTTTATATTTTTAGTTATGATGAACACCATCTTCGCAGGAACGGACGGAACCGTTCGAGGAAGAATCACCGATGTGGATCAAAACCCGCTTCCCGGTGCACAGGTTTATATCCCTGAATTGACACAAGGCGCCATTGCGGATTTTAATGGGAATTACATCATTTTAAATATAGCTGTTGGGAGATATGATATTTCGGTGACTATGATGGGCTACCGGAAAGAAACCCGAAAAGGTGTTAAAGTGATGATGGACCAAACTGTCTGGCTTAACTTCACCCTTCCCGTTGCGGCGGTGGAAGGAGAGGAAGTAGAGGTGATCGGTGAACGACCATTAGTTGAAAAAGGAACGACATCGAAAAAAATAACCATAGACAAAGAAGCGGTAGAAGCGTTGCCCATTCGTGATATCACTGAACTGTATTCTCTTCAATCTGGCGTGGTTCAGATTGTAGGTCAACAGCAAGGTGCAATAAAAGATCACGAAGAAAGAGGTCTTCAGGAAATCCATGTTCGGGGAGGTCGTTCCGGGGAAATTGCATATATGATTGACGGAATGTACATTCGAAATCCTATTTATGGCGGTATAGGGAACGGAACGAGGCTGAATCTGTTTGCTATTAAGGAATTTGACTGGCAGCCCGGAGGGTTTAATGCTGAGTACGGTGATGCCATGTCAGCCGTATCCAATATGCATACGAATTCAGGTAAGAAAAAATTCTCATATGGTTTTAAATATTCTACCAGTTTGGTAGGCGCTTCAATGGGAAATGAATATGATGAGATCAGGGGTTACAATGACTATAATCTCGGCTTTGGCGGACAATTCCCAGGATTTTTAAATAAATTTTATTATTGGTTTTCCGGTCAATATACAATTTATGATAATTACCGTGTCTATCAATTTGATGACAATGTATATTTGAATGATCCTAATGATCCCTTCAATGAAACAAACAGGGAAAGATTGGTCCAGCCCTGGGACACGGAAGCCGGATGGCGGGGATTCGGTGAAGATAAAACCTGGGACGTATTTGGAAAACTCACTTATAAATTATCGAATCGTTTACGCTTCCATGGATCCTATTGGCAGGTAGCCGCCCATAGGAAAGGATTCAATACTCGGTATCTATACTGGGATGACGGGCAAAATGAACTCTTTAGGGACACCTACCGTTATTCTGCAGAAATGAATCATTCTCTTACGAGTAAAACATTTTACACTTTGCGTGTGTCTCAATTTGTTCAAAACCAATTTCAGGGAGTACGCTGGAAGGACAGTGATAGTGACGGATACCCGGATTGGTTTGAATGGCGTCATCCAGCCGGTCCAAATAGAGAGATGTCCGATAACAATAATCCTTTTGTTGTTCCCTATACGATCTCAGAAAATGCTGACACCTTGTATTATACAAAGCGTGATGATAGGAGCGGATGGTATTTTGGAAGCACACCCGGTTTATATAATTGGGAGTCTGCAGAAGAATTCAATGATAAAAACGGAAATGGGATATGGGACGTAGGAGAACCCTGGGAAGAAAAGTCCGGATCTGAATATACGGACGGACAATGGGACGGTCCCGAACTGGTGCAGGAATTATTTTATAGGGACGAAGATTACTGGTTAGAACCTGAAATGTACCAAAGTTATGAACCCTTTGCAGATTATCGTCATATAGATCTTCAGTATGATCAGGATCCCTGGTCTGAAGCGAATCGTTTTGGTGGTGCAGGCCCCCGATATCCCGGTGTGTCAGATAATGGAGACCCTTGGGATCCAACCAATCCATTTTACTATATGCCTACTTTTGATGGATATGCATGGGAAGAAGGGAGAGTGTTCGGCGGACATGATCGTTTCTATGCAACTTCAAATGCAATCACGGATGAGATTCGTTTTGATATTACATCACAGATTACCGACCGCTGGAAATTAAGAACCGGTGTAGATTATAAATCCCACAAGCTTGATTTTTATGAAGTAAAAGCTCCCTGGGAGGGAGAAGCTGCTTTTTCACAGACATTTGCAGAGTTTTGGATCGATTCCGGTCCGGATGGTTTACTCCCTACAGATGCAGACTACGAGGATGCTGATTTTGGTGAAAACAATGGTGTCTGGGACCCGGGTGAGGAATATCGCGATTCTAACGAAAACGGACAGTGGGACAATTATCGTGAGCCTACCGAATTTTCCGCCTATATTCAAAATACCTTTGAGGTTCCCTGGATGGTAATTAATGCCGGGGTCAGGGTGGATGCGGTGAACTACAACACTGAGATCTGGGCAGATACATTGGGTGAATTCACTCCCGGAATTCCATGGTATTTTGACGATGAGAATGAAAATGGGAGCTGGGACGACGGGGAAGATGCTTCCACCCAGGTTGAGCAGTCTTTTGGCGCAAACCCGTCGGTAATTTTTGAACAGTCTAAGTGGTTCTATAAGATTAGTCCCCGATTAGGATTCAGCCATGTTATTACAGACAGAGCCACTTTCACATTTAATTACGGATTGTATTATCAGACCCCCATCTATCAAAATGTATTCCTGCAGACCAATAGAT
>CAZSIH010000095.1:2679-6899 GCA_964606925.1 uncultured bacterium | reverse complement strand
ACTGAATGAAAGAACGCCAGAATAAAATTCCATGGGGGAGACTCTCTATTCCATTGTGAAGATTCGGCAAAGTCAACGGATTCCCTATAATGGTAGCGCCCGTAGTTGTTACCCCAGACATAGATTCAAAAAATGCATCGGTAAAATTTGGGATATGTCCACCGATATAAAAAGGGAGTGACCCAGCGAGAGCCGTTAACACCCATGCTATGGTCACAATGGCAAAGCCATCCTTGTTCGTAAGTTTGTTATATTTTCTGGTGAAAAACCAGCCAGAAAGACCAATTGTGACACATATTGTGGAACATATTAAAAATGTATAAACAATTTCTCCATATACATAGGCAATAGATGCAGGAATTAGCATAGCCACACCTAAAATGGCAAGCAAAACTGCATTAATATTGACAACTGTGCGTATATTCATTTTACACTGAACAGTTTCCGTATTTTTTTCATTGAATTATTTTTCCCGAATACAAGTACAACATCTTCATGGGTAATTTGGGAATCTCCTCTGGCAATGCTTAAATGTCCGTGGTGATTGATCACACCAATTATACTTTCATTCGGGAACTCAATCTCCCTCAGCGACATTTGGGTGATAATACTGCCCGGTTCCGGATGCAATTCCCACACTTCCACATCCAGTTCATCAAATGTGCTCAATGCTGTCTCGGATTGATCGCTTCTAATTTCCTTTATGATGGAATTTACAGTAGACATATTTTTACTCAAAACAGTACCTGCACCAATTTCCTGGATGATGGGCATATACTCCGTTTGAATCATGTGAATAATGGATTGTTTTGCTCCCAGATGATAGGCAAGCATCCCTGAAAGTAAATTGGTTTTTTCACTTTCAGTCACTGCGATATAGTTTTCAACATCCTGAATATTTTCTGACTTTAAAAACTCAACATCGGTACCGTCAGAATTAATCACCATTGTATGCTCAAGACTGTTTGCTATCTTTTCAGCTTTTTCTCTGTTTATCTCAACCAAACGAACCGACATTTCTTCTTGAAGTATTCCAGCAAGTGACCGCCCGATTTTACTCCCGCCTAATATCATTACACGGTTCGATCCTATTGCAGGTATCTCTAATAGTGCTAAAAGTGGGAACAGAGAATTGGATTCAAAAATAAAAAATATGATATCATTCTTATCAAAGATAAAATCACTCAAGGGAACAGTCGTTTCTTTTTTCCTTGTCACGGCTACAATTCCGACTTTGAATCCATCACAACTCTCGCAAAATTCTTTTACAGATTTTCCCATAAGCTTTGAGTTTCCATTCACCCGCAATCCCATCATATGCAATCGCCCACCTTCAAATTCCATATAATGAGTAGCATAGGGATGCTTCACCAACCTTGCAATCTCCTCGCAAACCACCTTTTCAGGATGGAGAACCAGATCTATTCCAAATTTTTCCGGACGGATAATGGAATGCCTGTCACTGTATTGTTGATTCCTTAGTCTGGCAATAATCTTTTTTGCGCCAAGAATATGAGCTTGTTGAGATGCAATAAGATTGACTTCGTCAACCCGGGTTAAGGCCAAAACATAATCCGCTCCTTCAACTTTTGCTTTAATGAGATTATTAGGGCTTGCTCCATTACCTTCAACAACGATCACATCCAGATTTTTTGATGCTCTTCTGCATTTTATTGGATCAATATCTACCACTGTAATATCAAAATTTTCCTGACTCAATGCTTTGGCAACGTGAAAACCAACTTCACCAACACCTATAATTACAATTCTCATAATTGCTCCTCTTCTTTCCTTTAGACAGTCCTCAGGAATGAATTCTTTTAATATCTGCTCCTAATGATTGAAATTTTTTCACTATGTGTTCATATCCTCTGTCAATGTGGTACACTCTGCTTATTGTCGTTTTCCCTTCCGCCACTAATCCGCCCAATATCAATGAAGCGCTGGCACGAATGTCTGTTGACATAACCGGTGCACCCTTGAGTTTTTTCACTCCACGAATAATTGCTGAATTGTTTTTTATTTTAATATCGGCTCCCAGGCGATTTAATTCAGGAACATGGGAAAAACGATCATGATAGACCATGTCTGTTACAACTGATGATCCATTAGCGATTGACATGGATGCAATCCATTGAGCTTGTAGATCTGTAGGAAATCCGGGATAAACTGCAGTGGTTACATTCACTGGTTTAATCTGTCCCATGGATGAAACGGAAATTGAATCCTGATTTACCTCAACCTGTGACCCTGATGAATCCAATTTTTCTAATAAAACTTTCAGGTGGGTGGGGTTGGTTTTCTCAATGGTTACCTGACCCAAAAGTGATCCTGCAATTAAAAATGTTCCTGCCTCAATTCGATCAGGAATGACCGAAATCTGCACCGCAGACAATTGCTTTACTCCATGGATAGACAAATTTGACGTTCCTATACCTTCAATGTGACCTCCCATTAGATTTAACATATCGCACAGTTGTTCAATCTCAGGCTCCATTGCTGCATTTTGAATCCGGGTTGTACCTGATGCAGTTACCGCCGCCATTAGAATATTTCCAGTTGCACCTACTGAAGGAAAATCAAATCGAATTGAAGATCCTTGCAATCTTGATGCTTCAGCCAATACATATCCCCCCTTTAATCTGATTTTGGCACCCATTTTTTCCAACGCTTTCAGATGAAAATCCACCGGTCTTGGTCCCCAGGCACATCCTCCCGGAAGGGAAATTTTAGCTTTTCCAAATCGAGCTAAAAGAGGACCCAGCACATAAAAAGATGCCCGCATGGTTTTCACCAATTCGTAAGGGGCTTCCGGTGTATGAGCAGTGGACGCATCTATTGATATTTCAGGAAAATCCAATTGGATTTGTGCTCCTGTAACTTTGATGAGTGATGCCATAGTGCCGGTGTCCCGTAAATCCGGTACATTGGATATGGTAGTAACACCCTCTGCAAGAAGTGATGCTGCCATCATGGGTAACACGGCATTTTTAGCACCGCTGATGAGAACAGATCCCTTCAATTCTTTCCCTCCATTTATGACAATACTATCCATGAGCCGTATGGATAATTGAGCGATAGGCTTCTTCCATTTTTCCAGACATTTTCACCGTACCGTAAAGTTTTGAAATAACAGTAATTCTTTCTTCCTGATCCAGATAGGACACATCCACAATTGTTTTTTGATCCAGAATTTTTTTGGAAATATGGAGATGATGGTTGGCTCGAGAAGCAATTTGAGGTAAATGAGAAATACATATCACTTGTTTTACATCAGCAAGTTTTGATAATGCATAAGAAACTTTTTCAGCAGTTTCACCGGATATCCCGGAGTCAATTTCATCGAATATCAATGTATCAACTGGATCATTTGTTTGAAAAACTGTCTTAATGGACAGCATGATACGGGAAATTTCTCCACCGGAAGCAATATCAGTCAAGGGTTTCGGTTTCTCACCGGGATTTGTACTCAAATAAAATTCCACTGTATCATAACCGGTCTGCATTGGTTTTACATTTAGAATATTGCAGTTCACGAAAGAATCTTCCTGCTCCTTATATCCCAAGTGAATATTGAATTCAGGTTTCAAAATATTCAAATTCTTCATTTCTTTTTCTATGGAGTTTTGTAGCAGTTTTGCGGAAGTAATTCGGGACTCATGCAATTGATGAGCTTGAGTTTTATAGGATTCTTTTAGGGAATTTAACTCCAACTCAAGAGATCTCACTTGTTGATGATCTATTTCAAAGGAGGATAATTCATTTTTCATTTCTTTTAATTTTAGATGAACAGACTCAATTGAACCGCCGTATTTCCTTTTTAATTCCTCAATTTCCTGAAGCCGTTGATCAATGAGTGAACATTGTTCCTGATCCATTTCAATTAAATTTTTATACCTCATTAATTGATTTGCCACTTCCTGAATTGAGATTCTTGCAGAATCCATATCATGAATATAAATTTCTAATTCAGGGTCAATTTTTATGATCTCATTAAACGAATTCATACTGTCTTGAATTCGAGATGTTATGGATTGGTCCCCTGACTCAATAGAATCTACCAGGGTTTCGATAGAATGAAATAAAGATTCACTGTTGGATAATTTTTTATATTGCTTTATTAGAGTCTCGTCTTCTCCTATTTCAGGAGAAACAGATTCTATCTCCTTCGTTTGGAATTCCAATAATTCTTTTTTTGTTTGTATTTCATCCAGTTTTTT
>CAZSIH010000095.1:0-2579 GCA_964606925.1 uncultured bacterium | reverse complement strand
CCATAAGCTAATCCTTTGATAATCAGAGATTTTCCCGCACCTGTTGCCCCGGTTATGACTGTTAAACCGGGATTTAATTCAATATTCAATTCAGAAAATATTGCAAAATCTTTCAGATACAGGGATTTAATCATTGCTCTGAGAAAGGTTTATAGAAAATAATACTGCTCATCATCATGCCAAAATTATCAGCGATTAGATCCAATACACTTGTACACCGGTCTGAAATAAAACTTTGCCACCATTCATCAAATACTCCAAATATAAAACCACTGAAAATAACACAAAAAAGATTATATTTGTTCCTTGGATTAAAACTTTGCACTGCTAAAAATCCTAATAATGAATATTCTAAAAAGTGAGCTATTTTATCAGCATGCTGAAATCCTAAAGCAGGCAGGGAATTTGTCGGGATTGCAGACACAATTAAAATAAGTATCATATAAATTCCGAGAAATATTTTATAGACTTCTGATTTCATATTGTCTTATTGCTGTTGGAATTTCATTCAGGACATTTATGGCAGTCATTCCTCTGTAACCAGTTTTAACTATCAGAGAATCTGCTGCTTTTCCATGAATAAATACACCCAGTTTTCCTGCAGTAAATGGAGCAAATCCCTGAGCTGTAAAACTACCGATACATCCTGCTAACACATCTCCGGTTCCGGCTGATGCTAATCCTTGGTTTCCACTGATATTAATAGATCCCTGCCCATTATGAATTACAGAAACTGGAGTTGTTTTTAACACAAGTGTCCCTTCGAATTGAACCATAAATTCTTCTATAATTGATATAAAATTATCCTCCACCTCATGTTTGGATCGGTTCACCATTTTTCCAAATTCACCTAAATGAGGTGTGAGAATTGACTGTTCGGAAAAAGATTTTACGTCAATATTATTTTTTATGGTAGGTAGTGCATCAGCATCCACCACAATCGGTTTTGTGCAGTAATCTAAAACCCGTATCACTAATTCCTGTGTATCCTCACTACTTCCCAATCCCGGTCCAATGATGACAGAATCACACCAATCAATTTCCTCCTTTATTTCCTCAAAATTATTTATTCCCAAAACTCCCTGATTATCATCCTTACACGGAACGGAAATCCCTTCAATAAATGCAGATTCAAAAATTGAATTGAGAGATTCCGGGATACAGCACTTTACTAATCCGGCTCCACTTTTTAATGCACCTTTACCGGTTAATAGTGCTGCTCCGGTCATTCCTTTCGACCCGGCAATGACAAGCACTTTTCCCTGTTTGTGTTTGTACGAATCCTTCGGCGGGGGGACGAGAAACTGTCTGGCATCTTCTTCATCATAGAGATTCCAATGAATTCCCGGAAGGGGTTTTTCCAATGTGGGAAAACCAATATCTGCAGTAATTATTTCACCACATTGATCTTTTCCCGGATAAAAAGATAATCCCGTTTTTTTATTTCCCATAGTGACTGTAATATTTGCTTTCACAGCGTCATCACCCAAATGTCCGGTGTCTGCATTTAATCCCGAGGGAACATCAACTGATATAACATCCGCCTCTTGGCTGTTGATCCAGGTGATCCATTCAGCTATTGGACTTCTGACCTTTCCCTTAATCCCAATACCTAGCATGGCATCAATTATCAAATTAAATTCCTGTGAATCTGGAGGAAATTCCTGAAATTGGATTTGTATATCATTTTTATTACACTCCTGATAATAATAGGTAGCATCAGCAGATAATACATCGGGAGGATATAAACCATATATTTGTGAATTAGACTCTTTCAATGATAAAGCCGCTGCAAAACCATCTCCGCCGTTATTTCCCCTTCCACATACAATGATGATTTTATTTTTTTCTACATCAGGATAAAATTTCAGGACTGTTTTAGCTATTTGTTTCCCCGCATTTCCCATGAGTGTTTTCCCCAGGATTCCAAATTCAGATGCGGAGATTTTGTCTAACTCCCTAGATTGACGGGAGGTAAGAAGCTGCATTATTTTTTTTGCATTAAAGCAAATGCAATTGCATTATCACCATCGTGGGAAATGGAACATTCACAATGATAATTAGACTGAAATGATTTTGGTAAAAGGACAATGGGTGCACCATCCTGTCTGGATTGAATTTCAATTTTCTTAAACCAGGTATTTTGATTAATTCCTTTCGATAGAATAGCTTTTTTTACTGCTTCTTTTGCTGCAAATCGTCCGGCGAAATGGTGCAGAGAATTTGCTTTATTTTGACAATAGGATATCTCTGACTTGGTAAAAATACGGTATTTAAAACGGCTCCCCTTATTAGAATTAAGGATGTTTTTCATTCGATCAATAGATACTATATCAACACCGATTGACAGATCAAGCATTGTTTATTTCCTTCACGATCTTAATAACCTCATAAATGTCATCAACATCCCAATCCGCACCGGAATTCACAGTCCCAAACGTATCACCATATTTCGCAAATATCGTTCTGATACCCACTTTTTTAGCTCCCACTACATCCCGTTCCGGCCAGTCTCCGATCATTAGTGTTTCATCAGAAGAAATGCCCATCTTATCCAATGCCATTTTAAATGGGATAGG
>CAZSIH010000094.1:0-7047 GCA_964606925.1 uncultured bacterium | reverse complement strand
ATACAGCAATCCTGTGAGTGCAGGGGTTTATTTCCTGCAGATAAACTCTGCAGATTATTCTGATTTTATGAAATTGATTTTGCTTAAGTAATTTTAACGGTTTTTTAGTAAATCACGAAGGAGAAAACACAATGAAAGAAAGAGGGAATGAAAGAAGACAAAAAACCAGAAGACAGCAGGAAACGGGGTCTAATCCCGATAAACGAACCATGAATGAAAGAAGAACAAAAAATGAAAGAAGGGACACTTGATACCTGCAGAAATTTCATTTAATAAAAAACCCCTGAAAACAGGGGTTTTTTATACTCTTGTTGTTATGGGTGGATCCTTTTTTAACGTACGAATTTGTTCAGGATCAAGGTCACGACGATAATATTCGAATGTTTTTCCGGTGCCCTGCCAGTTTTCAACACGATTTATGATTTTAATGTCTCCGGTAAAATTTGAAGAAATTCCCATTTTTACGTGGCCGGTAATATAACGAATAGAGTCTCTTTTTTTTGCCCAATTTAGATAGACTCGTTTCAGCATTTTAGCATATCCGCATCCTTTGTACTGAGAGATCACAACGAATGCATAAGTGTATAACGTATTTCCTTTGCCAAAATTTTTGTCCGTCCGTACCCAGGGTTCATGGCTTAACTCTTCAAGCAGAATACCGATGATATACCCAATAATGTCCCCACGGTACCGGGCAATGAAAGGAAGAGAACCAAGTTTATTAAAATATTTTTGGATGGTTGCTTTTGACAGGACGGCTTTTTCACCGTATTCTTTCGACAGATGTTCTGAAATTGCGAAAAGAGAAGGATAGTCTTCTTTTCCAACATGTTCAAGAAGCTCAATTTGAAAAACTCCGCTGGAAGCGATAATTCTGGATTTTGTGTTTAATTTTGTTGTTAAAGAAAGCTGTTCCATAACTAAAATTACATCATCATGAAGTTGAATTTGAGTGAATAATTTTCATTTCTTCCATCCGAAACATTTCATTAAGTAAGTAAATTCAAACTATGGATTATTTCAATAATCGACTGAAGAATCATATTCATAACTTATCATCCAATTTGTGTGTAGGTTTGGATATTTCCCCGGAATCCCTGGGGAGTTCCAGTTCACTTTCAAAGTGTATGGATCATTCCAAAAAAGTCATTGATGCTACGATTGATCTGGCGGCGGCTTTCAAACCAAATTTGGCATTTTTTGAACGGTGGGGCAGTGCAGGGTTTAAATGGCTGGAACACACGATTGATTACATAAATAATGGGACATTTACAGTTGCAGATGGCAAAAGAGGAGATATCGGAAATACAGCTGAACAATATGCGCAATCCATTTTTAACCATTTTGGATTTGATGCCGTAACTGTTAATCCGTATATGGGTGAGGATGCAATTATTCCATTTATAAAACATCCGGAAAAAGGAGCATTTATCCTATGTAAAACATCCAATCCATCTTCAGGTGATTTTCAAAACAGTCCAAATGGACAAAAGCATGTGTATGAATTGGTGGCAAAAAAATCTATGGAACTCAACGCAATGAAAAATGTGGGTTTAGTTGTGGGAGCCACTGTTCCGGAAGAAATAAAAAAAATTCGTCACCTTGCTCCCAATCTTCCGTTTCTTATTCCGGGCGTGGGTTCTCAAGGTGGTGATTTGGAAAAAAGTATATGCTATGGAAACGAAAACGGCGTCGCATTAATTTCAATTTCACGGGGAATTATTTATTCCGGTGATAAAACTGAAAAATCAATTCGGACAACTGCCAAAGACTATAGAGATAAAATGATGGACTTTATCCATGGATAATTCCGGAATTATTTCACATTTTAAATCCACCGGGGCTTTACTTGACGGGCATTTTCTTTTAACAAGCGGAAAACACAGTGATAAATATTTTGAAAAATTTATTTTATTATCACAACCTGATGCTGTGGAAAAATTATGTGAATCCATATCGGATGAATTTCAACAACACGATATTGAAGTCGTAGTGGGAGCGGCTACCGGTGGAATCATTTTAGCGTATGAAATGGGGAAACAGTTAAAAACAAGGGGGATATTCACAGAACGAGTAAACGGTAAAATGGAATTTAGACGAGGTTTTTCCCTTGAAAAAAGACAAAGGATTTTATTGGTAGATGATGTGGTTACTACAGGTGGTTCTGTTTTTGAACTCATAAAATTATCAGATTCTAAAGGTGCAGACATCATTGGAATTGCTGTGATGTTTGACAGAACCGATGGGGAGATTGATTTTGGATATCCCTTTTTTGCACTCCATTCAGAAGAAATTGAATCTTGGGAACAGGAAGAGTGTCCCCAATGTTTACAAGGCGTTCCGCTGACAAAACGGGGACGTACAGGAAAACAAATAAAAACATAAAAAGGAGAGACAGATGATTCGGATAATCAGTACAGTATTTATAGGAATATTCCTTATTTCAGGATGTTCAAGTAAGGATAAAGATGGCAATTCAGTGACGAAAAAAGATGATAAAGAAAGCCAGGTTGAAACAGACACACCCAAAGGAGAAAGTACAATGCATGCGAAGATTGAAACGTCCAAGGGAGAGATCCTTCTTTTATTGGAATTTGAAAAAACCCCAATGACAGTAGCTAACTTTGTGGGATTAGCAGAAGGCAGTGTGGAAAATACATCAAAACCAATGGGAGAACCGTATTATGACGGGATAAAATTCCACAGGGTAATTGATGATTTTATGATTCAATGCGGTGATCCAACTGGAACAGGAAGTGGCGGACCGGGATATAAATTTCCGGATGAGATCCATCCAGATTTAAAGCATTCTGGTGCCGGGATTTTGTCAATGGCAAATTCAGGACCGGGGACAAATGGAAGTCAATTTTTCATAACCCATAAAGCTACTCCTTGGTTGGACGGAAAGCACACAGTGTTTGGACACATAATTTCTGGACAAGAAGTTGTCAACAGTATCTTGCAAAATGATATCATGGAAAAGGTAACAATAATTCGGAAAGGTGAAGCAGCAGAAAATTTTGATGCTCCAAAAATTTTCAGGGATAAACAGGAAGAAATAATAGAACAGAAAATGGTAAAATCTCAAAAACATTCTGAAGAATTACGGGAGCTATCTGAAGGTGCAACTGAAACAGAAAGTGGTTTAAAATATTTCATTTTGAAAGATGGTTCCGGCGAAAAACCGCAATCCGGTCAAACCGTATCTGTTCATTATTCCGGTTTTTTGATTGATGGAACCAAATTTGATTCATCTTACGACAGGGATAAACCTTTGGATTTTGTTTTGGGAAAAGGACAAGTGATAAAAGGCTGGGATGAAGGAATTGCCTTATTGAATGTTGGGTCAAAAGCAAAGTTTATCATTCCACCTGACCTGGGATATGGAAAACGAGGTTCAGGAAGGGTTATTCCCCCAGGTGCTACTTTGGTTTTTGAGGTGGAGCTACTTTCTATAAAATAAATCCATAATTATTTAACTTCACTTTTAAATACCAATTTGAATGAAGATCGGTTTAGGATTAGGCGGTGGTGGAGCCAGAGGGATGGTCCATATTGGGATTTTTCAGGTTTTACATACACATAAAATTCCTATATCCGTTATTGCGGGAACCAGTGCAGGTGCAATTGTAGGAGCTATGTTTGCCGCTACCCGTGATCCAGTATGGATCGAAGACCGTTTTAAGAAATTCTTTGATCATGACGTCTTTAAAAAACTTGGCACAGATAGAATGATCCCCGTTTCAGGAAAGGAGTCACCCCTCACTCAATTTGCCCAAAAAGTCAGGGACAGAATGGTCATAGCCCTTTCCATGCAACGGTCTTCAATTGTGAAAAAATCACGATTGAAAGATGCTCTTTCCTATTTGATTCCGGTAGCAACCTTTAGTGAATTATTGATCCCTCTTAAAGTAACAGCAACCGATTTAATCTCATCCAACACAATTGTATATTCAGAAGGTGATCTTGTTGAAGCAGTGGTTCAAAGCAGTTCTATTCCCGGTTATGTCGAACCTACTTTAGATGGAAATGCGGTCATTATTGATGGAGGAATCGGAATGCCAAATCCTGTCAGTCTTCTTGCAGATGAAGCAGATTTTTTAATTTCAGTGGATATTAAAAAGGAACTTACACATCGTAAATTGGATATAAATATTTATGATATACTTCAACGGTCCGATGAAGTGACACATTATAAATTGTCAACCGGTATGGCTGAGAAAGCTCATTATGTAGTTCATCCTCAGGGAATGCATTACCACTGGGCGGAATTTAATGAAATGGATGCAATTATAAAAAAAGGGAAGACTATCATGGAAAAAAATGTCAAACAATTAAAGAATGAAATCAAAACTTATTTTAGTTACTGGTCACAAATTAAACGCTGGATTGGTATTCAATAATTCAGGTATCTTTAATGTTTTTAGTGCCATATAAAAAATGAACTATTATTCATATTACATGAGACTTATCTTGCTGATCGTTGGAATCAGTATGTTACCTGCTCAAAAACTGAAACCTGTAACGCTGTCAGCAAGAGCAGAAACTGGTTCGAGAGCCGGGGAAGTTGTCACGCTGTCCATTCAAGCAGAATTAGAAAAAGGTTGGCATATTTGGGGTATTTACAATGTACCGGAGGGTCCTATACCCACATCCATTGAGACCACTGACGAGAAAGTAAAAAAAGCAGGAAAGGTAAACGAACCAGAACCGATTGTGACATTCGATGAGGGATTTGAGACGGACATTCCCTATCATGAAAAATCCGTGACTTTTACTCTGCCCGTTTTACTCGAGAATAACATCGATCCCGGAATGACGGAGTTAATGATTTCCGTTCAATACCAAACCTGTAATGAACGGCTGTGTTTACCGCCTAAAACAGTTGATTTAATAGTTCCAATTTCCATTGAATTCGGCAGTCCCCGAAGTGATAGAATGACAATCAAGGAAATTTCTCCGTTCCAGGTCAAGGGAGAATCTCAGTTAGACCTTGCTATTAAGGAAGGGATTTTTTCTTTTATTCTGCTGTCTTTGTCAATGGGATTTTTAGCCCTTCTCACTCCCTGCGTGTTTCCCATGATTCCAATCACCGTATCTTTTTTCACGCATCAGGGAGAGAAAGATGGGACTAATACATTTAAACAGGCATTCACGTATACATTCGGAATTATTGGAACATTCAGTATACTTGGGTTGCTCCTTGCAGGTACTTTAGGCGCATCCGGGGCGAATCAGTTGGCTGCCAACCCGTGGGTGAATTTATTCATCGGCGGATTATTCATTTATTTTGCTCTGTCCTTGTTTGGAATGTATGAAATTCAACTTCCGGAATCTTTCAGGCAGTTTTCAACAAAACAGGAAGTAAGAGGAGGATATATCGGGACACTTTTCATGGCGTTTACTTTTACACTAACTTCCTTCACATGCACGGTTCAATTTGTAGGATTATTACTCGTAGCAGCATCCCAGGGACAATGGTTCTGGCCGTTGATCGGAATGATTGTTTTCAGTACAGCCTTTGCAACTCCATTTTTCTTTTTAGCATTATTTCCGCAATATTTAGCCAAAATGCCCCAATCCGGCGGTTGGTTGAACTCGGTGAAAGTGGTCATGGGATTTTTAGAAACTGCCGCAGCGTTCAAATTTTTCAGTAATGTGGATCTGGTGTGGAACTGGGGATTTTTTACTCATATAGCAGTTTTGGCAGCATGGACGATCATTGCGCTTTTAACGGGACTGTATATTCTGGGTAAAATTCGTCTTCCCCATGATTCCCATCTTGAAGCCATTTCGGTCCCTCGGTTAATGATGTCCATATTCTTTCTTACATTTGGTCTTTATTTAGGAACAGGACTATTTGGTCAGCCTATTCACGGTCTTATCATTTCGTACCTTCCACCCAAGTTGAATGATCAAACTTCCATGGTGGGGAATAGTAATAATGTACATGAAGAATTTGAATGGCATCAGTCCCTGGAAACCGGATTGAATGAGGCCCAGAATTCAGGAGATCCTGTTTTTGTTGATTTTACCGGATATACATGCACAAACTGCAGGTGGATGGAATCCAATATATTTACCAAGAAAGAGGTGAAAGAAAGACTGAAACAATTTGTTTTGGTGCAGTTATTTACGGATGCAGGAGAAAACTACCGTGAAAAACAAAAGTATGAAATCGACCGGTTTGGCACTGCCGCCCTGCCTTATTATGTTCTCCTTACTCCCGAAGATAAAGTCATTGCGGAATTCCCGGGTATGACCCGTAATTTGGATGAATTTTTATCCTTTTTGGACAAAGCCTTATGAAAATAAAGGTCATGTTCACTGCATTATTAATTTTAGGATTATTTGTAATATCCTCCTGTGAGAAAAAATCTTCAAATGATCAATCCTCAAATTCCATCCAAAAGAATCGTCCTGCCAACGCAGTGATAGCCCCGGATTTTACCTTGGCTTCTCTGGAGGGAGATTGGGTCACATTGAGTGATCTGAGAGGAAATGTGATTCTTTTAAATTTTTGGGCATCGTGGTGCGGTCCCTGTAAGATGGAGATTCCCGATCTGAATAAGCTTCAGGAGAAATATCAGGATAAGGGATTTGAAGTCATAGGGATTACACTGACTTCCGGTTCACCGGAGCGAATTTCGAAATTTGCTGAAAATTGGGGAATGAATTACAAAATACTGACTGATATCAAAGGAAATGAAACTGAAATTGTGACAAATATGTATGGACAGGCTATAGGGACTGTAATCTCTGGAGTACCTACAAGTTTTCTCATTGATCGTGATGGATATATTGTCAAAACCTATGTTGGTCCCAGATCAGAACAAATCTTTTATAATGATCTGAAGCATTATCTCTAATTTTCTCTTTTATTAAAAAATTTACTAACTTCCCATTTAATATCATGATCCATCGTTTATTATTTTTTTTAGCTTTAAGTCTAATTATTTTCTCCCCACTTTCCGGAGATGAATACTGGCAGCAGTTTGTTCATTATGAAATGGATATATTTGTGGACACGGATTCCAGCACTTATGA
>CAZSIH010000093.1:0-7110 GCA_964606925.1 uncultured bacterium | reverse complement strand
GATAAATAATCAACATTCATGATGGTGTTTTGGTTATCAAAGAATTCCCATATCTCCTCGCTGGAATTGATATCCATATTTCCTGAACTGCCTGGCCAATCATGACCACCACCATTAACCTCATAGAGCCAGACCTCTGTGCTATTTGAACAACCTGAATGCTGGTGACTTATCACTATACTGCCGTCGTTGGGGTTCAAATTCGGTAAAAACTCAGACGTTGATTCTGTGCAGTTGTTCATCTCACTCCAGAATTCAATTCCCTGCAGTGTGCTTAAATATGGCCCCCAGCCACCTATATTATCCAGGTCACCATCCCACCAGACTACGTTGTCCTGTGTACCATGGATTTCAAAGAGGGAGATCGGATTCTGGGGTGAACATGATTCGGTTATCCATTCCATCAAACATCCTGCAACCGGTGCAACAGCTTTAAACACATCAGAAGCTTCGCATCCCAATAGATAACACATATCTCCTCCGTTAGAGAAGCCAGTGCTGAAAATACGGTCTGGATCCAGGTTATACTCGGTTTGAAGAAACTGAGCCAGTGCAACAAGAAATCCCACGTCGTCCACAGTCTCATCAAAATGAATTTCATATCCTACATTCCAAAATCTAATTCCCCCCTGATCAAATGTTCCATTGGGATAGACCACAGCAAACCCATTGTCGTTTGCTACCTGGTTCATCTGAGAATACCCGATCATACCACTTGCGTTACCGCCTAAGCCATGTAAAACAAATACCAGCGGATACCCATCCACTGATCCAAGCTCATTGGGAAGATGGAGATAGTATTGTCTTGTTAGTCCATCAAATACAAAATCAGACCATCCTGGTTGTGCATTTGTTACGGATAGAATGATAAATAATATAAAGATTTTTTTCATATATCTTAATTTACCCCATCCCCCACTTATTTACAAAGAGGTGGATAAACAAAAAACCCCCGGTATATCGAGGGTTTAAATCAGAAATATTAGTATTATTGTTTCAGCCGGTAGGCACAACCCTCAATGGTTTTTAAAAATTTAGTTATCTGGGATTTAGTGTGAAACAATTCTTCAATGGGTTCAAATGAATCAACCGGATACATTTCCGGATCGTATTCTCTTAAAAAATTAGACTCCAATTTCACCACCACATCCCTCAATACCATTTTGGGAATATCTTTATTACGCAGAAAATTTATTTGCAGATTGATGTGACCTTCCGAGTTAAGATGAAAGAGAGGCAATAACCCCACATCCGATGTACATCGGAATGTCATAGTTCCGTGTTCCGAACCCCTTCCCCAAGATAAATGTTCAGAATATCTCTCGGAAAACTTAATTATTTCTCTGGTTATTTTGACAACCTCACGACTGCAGTTTTCTTCCAGATCGCTTAAAAATTTCTCTTTATTCCATTTGGACATATAGTTTACAATTCCCCCTTTTAGTTGTGTTTAATACTTTTTCGCTGTAGAATTTACGACTTTTTCATTTTTTCTTTCTAATGAAAATAGCCCCCATTGAATGGAGGCTATTTATTAAGATCTGGGTTGCCAGAAATGATTACATCATTCCGCCCATTCCACCCATGTCACCACCCGGAGGCATTGGCATTGGAGGATCTTTTTCCGGAATTTCCGTCACAGCTGCTTCCGTGGTTAAAAGCAAGCCTGAAATGGATGCTGCATTCTCAATTGCAACACGGGTAACCTTTGTAGGATCTATGATACCGGCTTTGAACATATTGACATATACTTCATTTCGAGCATCAAATCCATAATCCGCTTTTCCGTTACGAACTTCCTGTACGACAATAGATGCTTCCAATCCGGCATTATCCACGATTTGACGAATGGGTTCTTCCAAGGCACGACGAACAATGTTCACTCCAACCTTCTGGTTGTCACTTACATCCAATTTATCCAGGGATGAAACTGCTCGTAAAAAAGCAACTCCGCCACCGGGAACAATCCCTTCTTCTACCGCAGCACGAGTGGCATGCAGAGCATCTTCCACACGGGCTTTCTTTTCTTTCATTTCCACCTCAGTAGGAGCACCAACATTCAATACAGCAACTCCACCGGAAAGTTTTGCCAACCGTTCCTGAAGTTTTTCTTTGTCATAATCAGATGTGGTCTTTTCGATTTGGACATTGATTTCATTGATTCGTGCTTTGATGGAATCTTTTTCACCATTTCCATCAATTATCGTGGTGTTGTCTTTATCAGAGACAATTCGTTTACAGGATCCAAGATAATCCAATGTGGCATTTTCCAGTTTATATCCTGCATCCTCGGAGATTACAGTTCCACCGGTGAGGACAGCAATATCTTCTAACATTGCCTTTCTGCGATCACCAAAACCTGGGGCTTTTACTGCCAGCACTTTGAACGTACCCCGCAATTTATTCACCACCAGAGTTGCCAAGGCTTCACCCTCAACATCTTCAGCAAGGATCACCACGGGTTTTCCGGTTTGAACGACTTTTTCCAATAAGGGAAGCAGGTCTTTCATATTACTGATTTTCTTGTCATGGATCAATATATATGGATCGTCCATTTCCGCATCCATGGATTCGGAATTTGTCACAAAATAGGGAGATAAATATCCACGGTCAAACTGCATACCCTCAACCGTTTCAAGAAATGTCTCCGCTGTTTTGCTTTCTTCAACTGTAATGACACCATCTTTACCGACTTTTTCCATAGCTTCAGCAATTTTATCTCCGATCTCTTTGTCTCCATTTGCCGAAATACTGGCGACCTGGGCAATCTGTGTTGAATCAGGTAAAGCTTTGCTCTGTTTGTGTAATTGTCCTACAACTGCTGCTGAAGCAGCATCAATCCCTCGTTTAATTGACATTGGATTTGCACCGGCAGCAACATTTTTCAGTCCTTCACTAATCATTGATTGTGCCAAAACAGTGGCGGTTGTTGTTCCGTCTCCTGCGATATCAGAGGTTTTTGAAGCGACCTCTTTTACCATTTGAGCACCAATATTTTCCAATTTATTATCCAACTCAATTTCTTTGGCAACTGTCACACCATCCTTAGTGATGGTTGGAGCGCCAAATTTCTTTTCAATCACTACATTCCGTCCCTTAGGTCCAAGTGTAACTTTAACAGCATTCGCTAAAGTATCAACACCATTTTTCAGGGCATTCCGGGCTACGGAATCATAGGAAATTTCTTTCGCCATTTTATTGTTCTCCTTTTAAATTATTGCGAGAATATCAGATTCACGCATGATCATGTAATCCTTGCCGTCGATTGTAATATCTGAACCGGAATATTTTCCGAACAGTACCTTGTCCTTTGTTTTTATAGCCATTTTAACAAGTGTACCGGTATCAGATGTTTTACCGGGTCCTACAGCAACAACTGTCCCCTGTTGAGGTTTTTCCTGAGCCGTATCAGGTAAAATGATTCCACCGGAAGATACTTCCTCCGCCGGAGCAGCTTCTACCACAACACGGTCTGAAAGTGGTTTTATACTTAAAGCCATTTATTTTCTCTCCTTAATTTAAGTTAATGTATTCTTTTTCTGCTGAATGCAGCACTGAAGTTATACTATAAAAGTTAAAAGAAAAAAGAAATATTAGCACTTTATTAGTGAGTGTGCTAAATGGAGGGTTTTAAATTAAGAAATATCTCAATAAAAAACGGGTTTATTCCCCTGTACTGCCGAATCCTCCTGTTCCTCTGCTTGATTCTGACAATTCATCCACCAGTGAAAAATGTATGGGTGAACCATTCATCGCTACCAGTTGAAATAAACGCTGCCGTGGTTTAGCTGTGAAGGGTTCCGTTTTAATATTATCCACAACAGCAATGATCTCTCCCCGATACCCCGGGTCAATTAATCCAATTGAATTTGCAAGACGTAAAGGGGTTTTTGATATGCTGGAACGAGGCATAAGTAAATAAGGTATGTTTTCCTCATTTTCACAGGCGATCTGGAGATGTAATTTTACAGTTTCTCCGGGATCCACAGTTTGTTCATGAATGATAAACAGATCCAATCCTGCATCTCCGTAATGAAAATTGCCATGATTTTCATATAAAGATTTGACCTCCAATGAAAATGGTTTGATTCTCAGGTTCATCAGGACGAGGCTTTCCAAATATAATATGCCGTGAGAATCCACCCGATGATAAAGGATAATCCACCAAATGGAGTGACAGCGCCAATCCATTTCAATCCTGTTATTGACAGGATATATAAACTTCCAGAAAAAAGAAAAATCCCCATTACAAAAAATAAACAGGAAATATGAAGTGGAGCTGAAGGAAAATGAAAAGACAAAATACCGATAATCATTAATCCCAATGCATGATAGATGTGGTATTTAACTCCCGTGTCAAAGATTGTCAGATAATCAGATGTGATTCTGTTTTTTAATCCATGAGCACCAAATGCTCCCAACCCGATGGCAATCCCTGCTAAAAGTGCTCCGGTAATAATCCAGCCCTTCAAACTGAATTTGTACCCTTTCTATAATGACAGATGTTCATTGAGACATTAACCTCGTGTGAATCGTTTCATGTCACTTCCAGTGGGATTCTGGAACACTCTCAAATCAAACTCAGTGACAATTGCCATTAAATGGTCGAATATATCCGATTGAATGGATTCGTACCTTATCCAGTCGGTATCTTTTGAGAAGACATAAATTTCAATGGGTAACCCTTTTTCTACCGGTGGTAATTGACGGACTAAAAAAGTCATCTCATCATGGATTTCTTTATGATTTCGAAGATAGGCTTTTATATATGCCCTGAATGTCCCGATATTTGTTAACCTTCTCCCGTTTATTACTTGTTCCAGAGTGGCTTCAATTTGACGATTTGAGTCATCAACTTCAGTAATTTTTGAATTAATATAATCTTTGATCATATCGAATTGACGAAACCTTCGGAGCAGTTCTTCATCACAAAATCGAATGGTGGATACATCTAAAAAAATTGCCCGTTTGATCCTGCGACCGCCGCTTTCTGTCATTCCACGCCAGTTTTTAAAGGATGAATCTATCAGTTTATGAGTCGGGATCACTGTAATGGTTTTATCCCAATTCTGGATCTTTACGGTATGAAGGGCAATATCCACAACATCTCCATCTGCACCAAATTGAGGGGCTTCCACCCAATCGCCTATTTTAAAAAGATCATTTGAATTGATCTGCACAGTAGCAACAAAAGACAATATCGTGTCCTTGAATACCAGCATCAGCACTGCAGTTAATGCACCGATTCCGCTGAGCAAATAAAAGGGTGACTGACCTGTGAAAATAGTAATGACAGCCAAAATCCCTACCAACCCGAGGATCAATTTAATGACCTGGAGATATCCTTTTATGTGAACTTTTCGGGCAAATTTGCTTTTAGCATACATCTCTCCCGAAGCAGATAATAAAATATTCACACAGACCAGCAAGATCACAACGAAAATGGAATTCAATATTCTATGTATTATCACAGTGTATTCGGGAAAAATGCCCGCAAGATTATACAAGACCAAAAGAGGAACCAGATATATCAAGCGGTTGAAAAACCCGCTTTCCATGAATATATCATCCATATTTGTTTTTGTTTTCCGAAACCATGAATTCAGGGGTCTGAGAATGAGCAATTTTGCAGTCAGAAAAGAAACATAACTTCCCATGAGAATAAGTCCTGCCTGAAGGAGAACACTTTGTTTAATTGTGGTGAGAATTTCCAAGAGTATTATCTATAAATAATTTAAATTATTGAGAATAAAAATTAACGGTGTTTGGTAATAACGCCATAAAGGAATTTAAAATGGATTCGATATACAATTTATGGTTTAACGATCCAATCAGCATTGTAGATATCCACAAAAGCAGGTGCTACTCTGTCTGCTTCTCTATCACCGGAAAGAGTGAATAGAAAGCCGATGTAACTTGAATCGGTGTTGAATCGCCTGCTGTTGAATTCCGTTTTACCGCACCGCTTACCTATTGCCACCATTTCGAATTCTGTAAATTTTTTCAACTCCAGATCATAAGACGCCTTTCCACGAATTTCTGTTTTCATACCGTGATCAAGTAGATTGGAGGGCGTCCAGTCATTTTCGCCTAATAACCATTCACCCTTTGCAACCGCTTTGGAATGTCCTGTGATCTTGATCTTTACGGTTGAAAGATGACGGTTCAACACTTCGATCTCAAGATAGGATTCCTTGATCTCCTGAGGTGCAAACGGTAAGGTTTGACCTCTCACATTATCGACAAGGTGAAAACAGAATAGACGATGTGTAATTTCTTTGGGAAGTTCATAAACATCTCCCTTTTGTGGTTCACCAGGAAGCCAACGACGGGCTTCAGATTGATTGAACCACACATGATCCATATTCCACCGGTCACTTCGATCTTCCTGATTTGGTGGATCGCTGAATAAATCTGCATTTACTGATGTCAAAACCAGTCCATGAGATGGAAAACTATCTTCCCACCGATGGATTTCATTCAACTCCATATTACCGGATAATTTCCATTCGGTAAGTGGCAGATCATTCCAATTCTCTAAACCAATCTTGATAGTCTCCAATACTTTATCTGCATTGAGTGAATTAACGGAACTCATCATTTTACCGCTGGAACTGCACACATAAATTCCCTGTCGTGTTGTACCCTCTCCACGATAATGACCCTGGTTTGCTAAATCTTGAAAAATGAGAGCATCAGGATCCTGACTCCGTTGCAATCGCCATACTTCATCGGTGGTTGGAATGAACTGTTCTGTGATGTTGATTATTCGAGGATCTGACCAAACGGACCGCCGGCCTGCTACGCCGTTGTTTCATGTACAGCCAAGCGGATGACCATTCATGACCCACAGAAGCATTGGTTTTTGCTGTGCATCGGCTTCTATCAATCCTTCCCGAAAAGAACTCCTCCAGGGAATACTGGTCCACAAAAGATCATTTTCTGTGGGTTTAATATAATTTTTCCACATTTCATAATTCTGCTCAGTCAGCCTGAATTGCTCTCTTTGTATGCAACTGGAAAGAATAAAAAAACTAAATAAAATTAAGTTGAATTTTATCCCAGCCACAACTGCCTGTCCAAACTGCGGTATTGAATGGCTTCACTCAA
>CAZSIH010000092.1:0-7120 GCA_964606925.1 uncultured bacterium | reverse complement strand
GTGTTTCCTTGAAAAATAACGGGTTGTTGAGAATCAGACATTCAGAAAATTCTCGATGATTCTCGATCCCAGGGGTGTCAAAAATGATTCAGGGTGAAACTGAACTCCAAAAACCGATTTGTCTTTATGGTGAATTCCCATGATCTCACCATCGTCTGTCCAAGCTGTTTTCTTGAGTCCCTTCGGTACAGACTCGATAGACAATGAATGATACCTCGCCGCCTGAAATGGAGAAGGAATGTTCTTAAATATTCCAATTTGAGAATGGTGAATCAGTGATGTTCTACCATGAAGAATCTGTTTTGCCTGAACCACCGAAGATCCAAAAACAGAAGCAATACATTGATGTCCCAAGCAAACTCCCAAAATTGGTTTTTTCTGCCACCAATCTTTTATAAGCTGATTTGAGTTACCGGCGTTGTCAGGAATTCCGGGTCCCGGTGATATTACAATTCTGTCTGGATTTATATCACGAACTACATCTGAATTAATTTTGTCATTTGAAACAACCGTAACATTTTCACCCAGCATTTCTATCGCCTGTACCAGATTCCAAGTGAAGGAATCGTAATTATCTATGAGTAGAATCATAATAAAAAATATTCAAGATCAAAGACTATTCATCCTTTAAGAAAACAAAAAACTTTCGGAGGATGTTTTTTGTTATTCCGGTAAACTATTTCCTCAACCTTGCCTTCGAAAACCGAGATTCAGGAATGTCCACATCAAACTCGATTTCATCAATGATCCATTCTGTTCCCTTGCTGTTCCGTTTCAGTTCATCTTTATAAATAAAACGTGACGGAAACCACCGTCCCTGCACCTTTTTGATGCCGTCCATGGTAGATGTTTTTAAGAGTTTCCCACTTTTGGCATAAAGTTCTTCTTTCGTTGGAAGGAGATATTCTTTATCAATCCATGCCCTGCGTTTTGGATAGGACAATCCTTTCACTTTAGCTTCAAGAAGCATGATCCAATGATCCCTTCCAGCTATCTCCAATGACCCTTCCAAGGTGGCTTCATAGGGTTCCATGAGTGGTCGATCTTCCATCATATCGTTGTAGGACATGTCGGAACCCATGACCGACTGCCGAAGCATGTGTCCTGAAATTTGGATCACACGGTCCGATTGAGGAGAGTAGGTCCAGAGTTTGTTATCCAGTTTTAGCATTTTTGTCCCGGCTTCCCGGGGAGGTGAAAGATATTCCGTAAATGCATGATTAATTCCCTTAACCCAGTTTCGGGATTCAATGGTCCGGGTAGAGCGCCGTCCGTGGACTACCATTTTGCTGGTGAGCACTCTGCTTTTTGCATTTAGATTATCATCCATAGCTTGAATGATTTCTTCCACGGTTATTTCATTTTGCCCAATGATAAATGAAAATAAAAATATCGAAATAATTTGTTTCATGAACTAAATCCTTAATTCAAAATTAGAATTGATTTAAAAGGTTTAAAGCGGTGTAGAAATAATTAAAGGAACAAACCCGCCTCTGTGGATGTTGGATAGAGATTTCTAATTTGGGCGATTCAGTCCGTCTTTTTAAATAATTACGCTTTACAAAATTATTTCTCACGTTTCCAATTCCTTAAACAGCTGTGCCATTTCTCGTTTATATATGGCTCTTCCCGCTAACATAGTTCCCAAAACCGTTGCCAACACACCGGGAATAAAACCAATATAGTAAAGTTCCGGTGTTACCTGGGCATAGAAAACATTAGACATAATAATATTGGTAGAACTCAAGCTTTCCAACCCTGCTGTATAATCAAGCCCCACTTCCTGCATATAAAATGTTATGCCAAGCCCTATAGCAGTACCTATGACGGTCCCAATGAACCCGATGATAACCGACTCCATGATCATGGAGCGATAAACCTGACCTTTTGATTCGCCGATAGCAAGGCGCATCCCAATCTCTCCATAGCGGCGCAGACCATTCATAAGACCCATGTTCCACAGTACTATCATTACGATAGCCAAGAATACCGCCAGCATTATAGCCATGGAGGCATTGCTGAAATCCACCATGGTCCCCATTTGGTTGGCATCCCTCAGGGCCAGCATGAAAGGGCTGAAACTGTCGGTGGTGTCACTATAGCTGATGTTATAATCCGTACGCATGGATACAGCAGCTTGATCATCATAATAAAGTGAATTAGTGTAACCCAGTATTTCTGAAGCAGCATCGTCCATATCCAGTGCCAGGCGGGCACCGGAAATATCAAGAAGCATCATGTTTTTATCAACGGGACCCATCATAAGATTAAAAGTTCCCACTACCAAAAAATTAAAAGTGGAAAAAGCGCCGTGCATGGTGGAACCGATAAAGGTAACGCTCTCACCAAGTGTGAGTTTTAGGCTTATTGCAAGTTTAGTACTGAGAAGTACTTCATCAGATTTTTCCGGGAGTCTTCCTTCAACCAGCCGTCTGTTCAATTCCCATATCTCGATCTGTCGGGAACCAAGCGATAGAAAATCAATTCCCAAAGCAAAGGTGGGGCCCTGCTCCTTGGTCTCACCGTTTTCGTCGGGCACATCCAACAGTCCGCCGAAAGTAATTCGGGGTGTCCAAAAATGATCTGGATATTCCCTGCTCAGTTCTTTTACCAACTGTTCTGTGTCCAGCAGTGCCAGGTCGTTGGGTAAAAGCTGGTTTTCTTCTTCATAGGCTCTGGTCATGACCTTCACGTGACCCGTAGATACTACAGCAGAATCAAGGAACATGCTGTTCATAATACCGGTAAGAAATCCCTGAAAAAAGACGATCATTGCTACAGTAAGTGTGACCACAAATATTGGAAAAAGACTCCTGGATCGGTCTCGAAGTATTCCTTTAATTAAAAAATTTATCATACCGCCAGCTTTCCCCGCAAGGCATTCGTAGGTTTTATCTTTGCTATACGACGGGAAGGCATATAACTCACAATAAGCACAATGATGGATACTATAATTGTTGTGCTGATGAGCAGACCAATTGAATAAACAGGGATGAGCCGTTTCGCCATAATTATACCCATTTGCCCTTCAGAATAATCAATTCCGAGATTGATTCCATAAACTCCAAAATACCATAGCACCGGACCGAAAATGATAACGGTCATGATAACTGCTAAAAAAGCATTGAGACTACCCTCCAGTGTAAATAATCCCACAACCCGGGAACGGGTCATACCCAGAGCCATCAGGGTTCCAATCTCTTTGCTCCGGCGAAAAATGGATAAAATCTGGGCATTGAAAATTCCCATGGCTGCCAAAGTGAGCAGAATGACATAAATGATCCTGGCATTGGGTTCATCTGCTTCAATGAGGGCTTCCATGTCTCGAATTAGGTATTGTACATCACGGGGAATCCAACCACCCGAATTTTTTACCGGTGCCACTCCTTTGGAATAAATAACATAGGTGGCTTCACTTTCCATTGCAAGCATGGTCTGAGCTCTTTCCAACGGTATCCAGATATGGCCCATATCCACCTTGAAATTTTCCGTATCCATAATGTACACCACGATGCCTTCATCTGCATCATAGGTGCGGTTGGCATCAAGCCAGCGGATGGAGAAGAAATCACCCACTCCCAGTTTAGCATAGTTTGCCATCCCCCTCCCAATGAGAACAGGAATAGCTGATTCATCATGACCTGCCATTGTTTCGGTAGGTAAATTCACAATGTTTTGCTCGGGAGAAATGCCTTTCATAATTACCGGCATAATGCGCCCATTAGGATAGACGGAAGCCTGACTCACAAGTACCGGTACAGCTTTTTTATTATTCACAAATTCTTGAACAGCCTCCGGCGGAATAGAGTGAGCATCTTCAAAGGTCATTGGATCATGGGGATCATATTCGGGGTGCCAATAGGCTCCGCCGGCAATCTCCGTATCGATAGAAACCTGCATGGCATGTTCCCGCATTCCATCGTACATGGCAGACATAAAAATGATCATAAAAAAAGAGATAGATGTAACAAATACATTGAGCCAAGTGCGAAGTCTTGCACCCAAGAGATTTTTAATGGCAATCTTGAACAGCATACATATCCTTTATTAAATATTGGAATATTAGAGCGTTGGAAAAATTCATTTAATCTATTTTTCCGGTTTTTATATAAACTTCCAGAGATTATCTTTGGTCACGCAAAATCCATTCTCAATTTTTTCTTCATATAGATTCCTAAATGCACGGGACGGCATCTTATCTTTGCTCCATTTGATTTCAATGGGTACCAATTTATCTGTTTCCGCATTTTCTAAAACCAAGTCCACTTCTGCTTGTCCGATATTTCTCCAG
Organism: uncultured bacterium; assembly: GCA_964606925.1. GTDB lineage: Bacteria > Fidelibacterota > Marinisomatia > Marinisomatales > AB-629-J13 > AB-629-J13. The sequence continues at coordinate 2,829 of CAZSIH010000092.1, read as the reverse complement.
AAATACATTTTGTATGCTTGTCCAAAATAGTCGATATTTGCACAAAATAAATTCATAACAAAATTTTCAAATATGGCTCCCAAATCATTTCTCTGGTGTAGTGGTGCAAAATAATTGATTAACGCATTCCGCACACCAATATCTGTGAAAAAGACCTTGAACCCTTTGGTAATTTCTTTTCGTGGATTTTGGCTAAAACTCCGCATCACTTTAATAATATGAAATTTTTCAAACAAGTCAATGTAATCCATGATTGTTTTCCGATGAATCTGAAACTTTTTTGATATTTCATTTGGATTAATTTCTTGCCCCATTTGCAATGCCAACACCTGCAATAATTGCTTAAATAATCCGGGATAACGAATGCCCTCAATTTCAAAAATATCCTTAAACAGAAGACTATTCACATAATATTTTAAATAATCAATTTTTCGGTTTTTATTCGATTCTAAATACACTTCTGGTAGTGTGCCATATACCAGGATGTTTTTCAATATCCCCGAAATTTCAGGTTGTTTCAAACGACTTGGGTATTCACCGATTGAAAAGGTCGTATCATCAATTTCAAATATCTCTCGTAACGTTAACGGATAAATTGGATATGAAAAATATCTCCCCATAAGACTATCGCCGATATTTTTTAACATCAAAAAGGAAGCTGAACCAGTTACAACAACTTTTAATTTGGGAAAATGGTCGTGCAATAGTTTTAAGATTGAACCGGAATTTTCTAAATATTGAATTTCGTCCAATAATAGCATTCCCGAATTATTTTTATCGCCAAGGGTGCTTTCAAGATGGCTGATGGATGGCACAAATAATTCCCGATTTTCAAAATCTTCTAAATCAAAAAATAAAGCCTTTTTGTTTTCTTTCAATAATCGTTGAAGTTCATAGGTCTTTCCCGTTCTCCGTTGCCCCAAAATAAGAATAATTTTTCTATTGATGTGATTCAATTCCTGAAGAATGTTTCGTGTGATATGTCTTTTCATAATATATGCTTTCTTACTATCATAATTACCGGTTAATATAATACTAAACTATCATAATTACGTATTTATTTGCAAGTGTTGTTCTGCGCCGGTAATCTTAAACAGCATGGCTACTCACCAAATTTAGGTTGTTCGATTTGTTCATCCTTAGCAATCTGCCCATCTTCCAAATGAATAATTCGGCGTAGATAAGCCATGATCTTTTCATCGTGTGTAGCAAAAATAAAAGATGTTTCTAATTCTTTATTTAACCGAAGTAAAATTTTCATAATATGGTGTGAATTCTTCGCATCTAAATTTGCCGTGGGTTCGTCTGCCAAAACTAATGCAGGTTTATGAACAATGGCTCGAGCAATAGCTGTACGCTGACTTTCACCGCCGCTCAACATATTGGGTCGGGAATTCAACTTGTCTGTTAAGCCAACCCAATCTACTGCTTGCTCCACCAATTGCTTTCTTTTTTCGGTGTTCACCTTATTTAGAATGAGCGGAAGTTCAACATTTTCAAAAACTGAATAAACAGGAAGAAGATTATAGCTTTGAAAAATGAACCCCATTTTGGTTTTTCGTATTTCCGCCCTTTCATTATGAGATGCCATTCCTAAGTTTGAACCCAATACACTCACCGTCCCCTCCGTGGGAGAATCCAATCCTCCAATTATATTGAGTAGGGTTGTTTTTCCTGATCCTGATGGCCCCACTAATCCTGTAAATTCAGCTTTTTTAATTTCAAGGTTTATATCCTTTAGTGCGGTGAAATAATCCCCGCCAATGGGAAATTGTTTTAAAAGATTTTGAATTTCTACTACTTTTTTATTTGACATGATTTTCCTTTTTTTCACCACGAAAGAACAAAGAAAAAATAATTAAATCCTTGTGTCTTCGAGCCGTGATGGCAATTCATATTTAATGATTATAAATAAACATGAATTGCAAACCGGCTCCAAAGCCTGTTATTGTATTCGGTAATTCTTCCAGTGAACTATCATAATCTACTCGTTTTGGATTCAGCGACAGAATAAAGTTAAGACTGAAACTATCGTAGGTTGTACTCCAGCGAACATAATTATATGTATGATTTTCTTCCCAATTGATTTGCGTGATGAACATAAGTTGATTGATCATTCCAAAAGGTATGCTTGCCATGAAAGCAGTAAACGTTCGGTTGTCATTTTCTGTATTATTGATGAGTATAGATTCCGTCATAATCAAAATTCCGCTAGCGATGGGAAGTGTGTAATCTGCCCCAATGGTGATCATTTTGACATCCGAATTATCCGAAGCTATGAAAGCACTTTCCATCCAAGACCCAATAATCCCATCATGGCGGATATCCAAAGCAAACCGCTGGTGTCGTTCTGAAATCAAAATCCCCATTTGACCAATTTGTTGTTGCGTTTTTGAAGGTTCAGAATGGAATGTAATTCCGAATTCTCCGTAAGTTGAGGACAATTCTGCCCGTCCACCAAAGGATAAGGTATCCTGCTCATTTTGAATAGCCCAAGACCAAACAGAGAGTGAGTTGGACGGAAACCATTTCAACCGAAGTGCGTCCACGCCGTCGGTTTGATTGGTCGGATCTTTTAAGTCAATCGTATCAAACCAGGAAAGTGTTCTCAAAATTTGTGACGGACCAAACACAATTTTTTGCAAACCAAGGCGCGCTTCCAATTTTTCCGAAGAGTATCGAATCCAAAGACGATGATATTTCTCATGATTGGAAAAAAGAGAATCGCCGGAATAAGAACGGTCAAGACGATACGCCCATTCAAAATCGACAAAGGAAAAATCGGATAAATCCCGAGACAGGGACAATGTTGGAATGTATCCCAAGTTT
>CAZSIH010000091.1:0-7207 GCA_964606925.1 uncultured bacterium | reverse complement strand
CCCTTTTGTTAAGAAATATCATTTTTTGGATCACTCAGAAACGGTGGTTTTTATTCGCTGTTCTGATCGGTCTTCTTCTTTACAATCTTGAAACTCCCGTTGACCTTTCTTTGGCAGGATATAGAACCTTGATCATCGTGATCATGACAATTATCCTGATAATATTTGAACCGATTCCGTTACCGGGTGTAGCGTTATTGATCCTGATCCTGGAAGTTGTTTTTGGAATTGCAACTGCAGACGAAGTAGCCGCATCATTTATGAGTGATGCCGTTTTTTTCATCATGGGCTCTCTCATGCTGGCTGTTGCCATAATCAGCCGGGGATTGGATGGAAGGCTGGCTTTGGCAATTATTCGTGTCACTGGCAACAAAACCTGGAAGATCGTAGTTGGATTTGTGGTCATATCTGCATTTCTTTCTTCTTTTATTGGTGAACATACTGTTGCTGCTCTCATGCTTCCCATAGCCATGACCTTGATACGCAATACATCAGATAAACCGGAAAAAGTGAAAAACCTGTCTGCATTATTATTATTCTCAGTCGCCTACGGTGCTCTCATTGGTTCTATCGGTACCCCGTCCGGAGGGGGCAGAAACGCTATCATGATTTCCTACCTGAGGGATTTTGACCTTTCCATTTCTTATCTGGAATGGATAGTTCGGGTTTACCCTCTGATCTTATTACAAATTCCGATTGTGATTTGGATTGTCTGGACGAGTTTTAAACCGGAATACACCTCGTTGGATTCTGGAGTTAGAAAATTGATTGTTCATGTGGCAAAATCCGGGAAAATGAAAGGGGAAGAATGGTTGACTATCATTATTTTCTTCCTTGTTTTTTTAGGCTGGATATTTTTTTCAGAAACCGTGGGATTGGGAATCATAGCAATATTGGGAGTATTTTTATACTTGATAACAGGTGTGGTAAATTGGTCTGATCTCAGCCGAAATACAAATTGGGGAGTCGTGATCTTATTCGGCGCAACCATTTCACTGGGATATAATATTAAATTTTCAGGTGCTGCCGAATGGCTGGCTGACAATTATTTTCATCTGTTTCATCAATTCATTGACACAGTTCCCCTCTTTACTGATCTCACAATTGTTACGATGACCACACTCATGGCAAATGTTTTGAGCAGTTCAGCAACCGTGGCGGTTTTAGGACCCATTACCATCCATCTGGGACAGGATCCAATTCATCTGGGATTAATAACTGCCATAGCATCCTCTTTTGGATATTTTACCGTCATTGCGGCACCGGCTTGCACCATCATTTATTCAAGCGGATTGGTCCGGGCAAAGGATTTTTTAAAGGTGGGCTGGAAAGTTGGAATATTTTCAATAATCATTGCCATATTGTATGCAAATACATACTGGTTGTTTTTTGGTTAATTATTTTACCATAGATTTTCCTGTAACATTCAACCACATTCTCATAAGAGAGTTGAAAATATTCAACGGGTACATTTATTGAATCTATCCTAACCTGAAAGGGAGATATAATATGTCTAAAAAAACATCAAGTATTAATCCTACAACAGGTGCCTATCAAAGAGCGATAGAGCATCTTGGTCTTAAGCCAAATATAGCCCGGGCTCTAGAGATGCCGGATAGAGAACTCTCGGTAGAGGTACGCTTCAAGAGAGACAATGGCGAGGTTGCAAGTTTATTGGGGTTTCGGGTCCAGCATAATAACACCCGGGGTCCTTTTAAAGGTGGAATTCGTTATCACCATCATGTTGACCTTGCGGAGGTAAGATCACTCGCTACATTAATGACCTGGAAAACAGCACTATTAGATATTCCTTATGGAGGCGGGAAGGGTGGAATAGCGATAAATCCAAATGAATACAGCATTCATGAATTGGAACGATTATCCAGAAAATTTTTTAGGATAATCGATCCTATGATCGGACCAAACATAGATATCCCTGCTCCGGATGTTAATACAAATTCACAGGTAATGGGATGGTTCATGGATGAATACAGTCAAGTACATGGTTACACACCTGCAATCGTAACCGGTAAACCCCTTGAACTTGGCGGGTCTGAAGGAAGAGAACATGCCACCGGAAAGGGAACTGCAATAACAGTGAAGGAAATTTCCAACAAGTTGGATATAGATCTGGATAAATCTACCGCTGTAATTCAGGGTTTCGGCAATGTGGGATCTTTTACAGCAAAATTTCTTGATGAGTATGGATGTAAGGTTATCGCTGTGAGTGATATAACCGGTGGTGTTTATGATCCGAATGGACTTGAAATTTCAAGCTTGTTTGACTATAATTACAAAAACCGAACTATTGATGGGTGCGGACAGGGGAGGAAAATTACCAATGATGAATTATTGGCTTTGAAATGTGATTTTCTAATCCCGGCGGCATTGGGAAGTGCAATCAATAAAGATAATGTTGACAATTTGAACTGTAAGGTTGTCATTGAAGCAGCAAATGGACCTGTAACACATGTAGCTGCTGAAACTTTGTGGGAAAAACAAATACCAATCATACCTGATATTCTTACAAATGCCGGTGGTGTAACTGTGTCTTACTTTGAATGGGTTCAGAATCTTCAGCAATTCAAATGGGAGTTGGAGGAAGTAGATACTAAACTGGAAACTAAAATGGTAAAAGCATTTAATGAGGTTTATGATATGAAGGTTGAGAAAGAAGTCCCCATGCGGATTGCATCTTTTATGGTTGCGATTGACCGAGTATCACGATCCTATTCCTTAAGGGGAGTGTAAATAATACACCAGGAATAAAACCCCGGTTTTATACTTTAACTTTACGATTGGGAGTTTAGACCAGAAATAGTCCGAGGACATATTGCTATCCTGTCCTTATTTGATTTTGCCTCTTTTGCTAAAAGTGCTGCAGTATTGACGGTTTTTCCGTAAATATCTTTAACACCATTTCCCATGTCCACCTCATAAATGGTTCCGGTGGCTAATCCTGTGTAAAAATGAAATGATTTGTCATATACGGAAATTGAGATTGAAGATATTTCTTTTCCTGCTGAAACACCATCATTAATATTTTCAAAAGTAAAAACTACAGTATCCCCGATAAATTTTCTTACGATCCCGTTTTTATTTTTTATAATAGTTTCAATTTCATTGAATTTTGACAACAAGGATGAAATTGCTTTTTTTTCTCCGATTAACCCATTCAATTTTATCCACCCATCCAAATCAGAAAAACCAACAGTAAGAAATATTTTAGTTATAATGGATGATTCTTCCATAATTGAAAAGTTATTTTGGGAATTTTGAAATGATTGATGTGACGGAAGTCGTCAGCTTTTCTGCATAGGGAATGTGAAGGAACTCGTTAGGACCATGGGCATTAGATTGAGGACCTAACACTCCTGTTATCACAAATTGAGCTTCAGGAAATGCATCACCTAACATTCCCATAAATGGGATGGTTCCTCCTTCTCCCATGTACAATGCGCTTTTCCCGAATACAATTTTTGATGCATCTTGAACAGCATTTTCTAACCAGGGTTTTAGTGGAGGAGCATTCCATCCAGATGCAGGTTCCTCAAATTCTAAGCTTACTTTTGCGCCATAAGGTGGATTGTCTTCTAAAAGATTTTGAAGCAATGATTGAGCTATTCCGGCATCCAAAGTAGGAGGAAGCCGGAGAGATAATTTTAGGGATGTGAAAGGGCGAAGAACATTCCCGGAATTTTTTATGAGAGGAAGACCGTCAGCACCTGTAATACTCAACATGGAACTCCATGTATTATTTAATAATAGTTCAATCGGATCATTCAATACAGGACCACTATTTTCTGTCCATGGAAACGCTCCAATAAAATCATCTCCTAAAGCTAAGATGGTTTCTCTCGCCTGCATAATTCTCTCATTTGGAATGGGTACTGAAAACTCATTTGGTTTAATCATACCTGTATTTTCGTCTTCAAGTCGGGATAATAGCTGCCGAGCAATTCGGAAAGAAGAGGGAACGATCCCGCTCCCCCCACCGGAATGAATTCCTTCTTTTAAAATATCCACTCTTAAAGTGCACCCAATGAGTCCCCGCAATGATGTTGTTAGCCAGAATTGATCGTAGTTTCCTGTACCTGAATCCAGACAAATAACTAAATCAGGTGAACCGATTAATTGTTTCTGTTGCTCAACGTAAAAGGGAAGGTCAGGAGAACCGCTTTCTTCACAAAATTCAATGAGTATGACGATTCGTGGATGGGAAATTTTAAATTTTCTCATCGCTTTTACCGAACAAACAGAAGCAAAAATGGCATATCCGTCATCAGCTCCGCCTCTTCCGTAAAGTTTATCGCCATCTAAAACAGGAGACCAGGGACCCAACCCTTCATTCCATCCTGCCATTTCCGGTTGTTTGTCCAAATGTCCATACATTAGAATATTTCCCGAAACATTCCCCGGGATATCAATCACTATCAATGGTGTTCTGTCACCGCTCTGAAATGAGTGAATATTCCAATTGTCTTCAGCATGTTTTTTGACCCAATCCAAAGCTAGGTTGAGCACCTTATTCATATGACCATTTTGTTTCCAATTGGGATCGAAAGCAGGAGACTTATTGGGGATTTTAATGTAATCAATGAGTTGAGGGACAATTTCATCCTGCCAAAAGTGATGAGTAAATTGGGTGATATCAGATATTTTCATCTTTATTAATATTATTTATAAAAAAAACTGTTCAAAATATCATGAAAAACTATTATAAGACCCCTTTATATTTCGGGGAAAATTCAAGGAATTAATTAATTTTGTGATAATCTTCCTGTAATAGGGGGACAATGGGGGTTTATCTAATAAGCGTCACATACAAACAACATCCTAAACAATAAAAGTCTCCAGTTTAATAGTGCAGAACCTATCACATTTTGAAAATGCGGAAAAGGGATTACTGAGGAAATCAATTCTATTTTTGAAGACAAGCGCTTAAATATGAAAGATCTCCATTTATAAAGGAATCGTGGATAGCACTCCCTTTCACTCCCGCATAGGATTTAAATGTTTGTTTTAAAAATATTGGAACAGAATTTTCGATAGCTTTTTTTCTTTTGGGTGACATTTTAGTTAAGGCATCAATAATATTTTTCGTGATGTCTTGGTGTTGAAAACTTTTAAATCCTGAATTGTTAAATTGATTTAATAATACGTTCAATTCAGATGTTTCCCTTAAATCACAAAACAGAAAAACCCCTCCCGGTTTTAAGACCCGGTATGTTTCATTGAGAAATAAATTCATGGAACCGTAACAGTGAGAAGACTCCACGTTTAGCACCACATCAAATTTATCATTGTCAAAAGGAATATTTTCAGAATCGCCTACCATAAAATTCAAATTATCAATGTCATAGAGCGAATTGCATAATTCCACTGCAGTCTCGGAAATGTCTATTCCCATTACACGGACAGGATTCAGATTCTCTGCGATATATGATGCTCCGCCACCTCTGCCTGATCCCACTTCCAAAACAGATTTTCCTGCCAAATTTATTTGGGATGCCACATGATGATAGAGCTGAATTGGATATCGTTCTTTTTCATCAGAGGAATTTATTTGGGGATGAAAACCGTCTTCATAATATCCATAATTCATAAACCGAAAATCCGGATTTGGAGCTTTAGAAGCGAAAACTGTGTACCATTTTTTCCAAAACCAGCGTTTCCTTTTGGGAGATGAACGAATGAGCCAGTATAAAAATCGGTGAATCACGATTGATCAATTTCTTTTGAAGAAAGTCATGGATTATCCCAAGGAGGACCTGGACTGGCACTTACCAAATTACTTTTAAAGTTATCTTTTATAACAACATAAGCCAGTAAAATCCCCAGACTATTTGCCACCATATCTTTTTTGCTGAAAAATCCTCTCGGTTTTTTCATATCGTAATTTTCCTTCATTAACCCTGCGCTGACAGAACTAACCACGGAAAAAGGGAGTGCGGCTTCCTCCGCCATATTCATGTTATTCACCATGATGTATTGACTGCTCAATGTCCACAAAAAGCTGTAAGTAAAATGCTGAACTTTATCAAATGCCAACCATTTATCTTCAATTTTTGTAGAGTCTTCTTTCACTAGCTCAGAATGGCTAATGGAAAATTGCAGGACAAAAAGTGAAATTAATAATTTGATTTTCATATTATTAAACGGGCATGGTTTAGTAGTATTTTAAAACTCCTTTTTGTTTCCCCTATTACAGGGGAAAAAGATAGGATTGTAAATTGGAATCCTCGAACATCTCCACTGTCACAGGAGTGAATTAAAGAGGGACCATTAATACATGGAATTATATTAGTTTTCATACGATTAAATGGTGTCGGAATAATACAATATAAGAAGTATCTATTTAGTGTGTGATATTTTTTAATCTGAGCTTGAGCCATGTCAAACCCTCTTTACCTGACACCCCAAATCCAAAACCGAACAATATCTAGGAAAATCCATACAGTCCGGAACCAGACCACAACCAGAAATCGCTTTTAGTTTTTAAATACAAAATTCCCGTAACTGCCAATCCACCATATCCGATAATGAAGCTGGATAAAAACAAAAAAGCTCCTGTTTTTAAATATTTAGTATCTGACATACTGAAAAAATATACATTAATGTGTGTAATTTCATAAGAACTAAAATGAATACATTTTTACCACAGAATTTCCTTTTCTACCCATGATCCGCTTTTTTCTCCTATTTTTGATCATCTATGTTGCAGGCGTTTTTAGCTACATCATCTATTACAATCGGAATGTCATAAAAGAGCAATGGAATGATTTCACTTACTTTTTTTCAAAACCGAATTTAAAGAAAAATATCGTACGGGGTTTGATCGGTTTATTGCTAAGATTTTTGCGGAAGAGGATATTTAAGATTTAAGCAGTGCTGTCAAAATCAAATAGAAATTACCCCGTACTTCCCGCCTGCTCCGAAACATCGGCGGGCAGGTAGGTCGGTGATACAGACGTGATATTTAAGTAAAAATATAAACCGAAAGAAAATCTATTTCTCTCAGCTCAGAATTTTAACGGGGCAATGGTTCCTTCAAATCTGCAAGTACAAAAGCCATAATAGCCATGGATGCCGTACAGCGATTGAGTTCGTCTTTATTAATTTTATCAAATGTATCTGCATTTGTGTGGTGATACCAGAAATATTTGGAGCCGTCCACTTTTAGTGACAAAGCAGGAACTCCCTCATC
>CAZSIH010000090.1:0-7372 GCA_964606925.1 uncultured bacterium | reverse complement strand
TCCGGATGGATTGCGCAGACCACTATGGATGGGACGTCCTTTAACACCGCAAAAAAACCAATTTTATATTAATAAAGAAGAATAAATTGTCTTAATTCTTTTAGCCGAATTACCTACGTCAGCCAGCTGGCTGATATGGTAATAGGCCGGTACGGTGATGTTGGAAACGACAGCATTTGCTCCCGATTCCCGATATAATAATGTCGGGATGACTTGGAATGAGAATGATAGAAAATATAATTACACCCACCCCAATTAATGGTGTGTTGGATCATTCCGCGCCACCCATTATTGACCGCTTCGGTCGATCCTTCAACTATTTACGTTTAGCTCTTAATGAACAATGCAATCTTCGCTGTATCTACTGCATGCCGGAAGAAGGGATTGGTTTTCGTAGCGAAGACAAGCTCCTTACTACAGAAGAAATTTTCCGACTCATCGAAATAGCGTCCCAAATTGGTGTGTCCAAAATTCGCTTTACCGGAGGGGAACCCTTATTACGAAAAGATTTGTCTGAATTGGTTCAGTTTGCACACCAGTGTGAAGGAATAGAATCTGCGCATTTAACCACAAATGGACTTTTACTTTTTAAACAAATAGATAATTTAGAAAATTCAGGATTGTCCGGGATCAATATTAGTCTGGATACACTCAACCCTGAAAAATTCAAAATAATCACTAGAAGAAATGGTTTAGATCTCGTTTTAAATAGTCTCTATAAAGCCATAGAATCCACCATTAAATCCATCAAACTGAATGTAGTCGCCCTGCGTGGTTTTAATGATGATGAACTCATGGATTTTGTAGACTTAACCGAAGAAAATGATATCACTGTTCGGTTTATTGAACTCATGCCATTTGATTCCCACCAGATTTGGAAAACGGGAAAATTTTATGGGGCTGATCATATTGTTGCAGATATAAAAAACCAGGTTGATGAGTTGAATCCCATTGGTGGGTCACGAACCGAACATCATATTTTTCGAGTTAACGATTATAATGGAAAAGTGGCCGTTATCCCAGCCTATTCACGGAGTTTGTGTGGGGCATGTAATCGAATCAGAATTACAGCGGATGGGAAATTATTGAACTGCCTATATAGCCAAGATGAAACCAATCTGCGAGATGCAATGCGGACGGGAAAAACTGATATGATGATTAAAAAAATGATTTACGGTACAATGAAGAAAAAATTTAAAGATGGTTGGGAAGCCCAAAATCAAGGAAATGATAACCGGGAATCCATGACCCAAATAGGGGGATAATATGAATGATTTTTCACATTTAGATAATTCAGGAAATGTCACAATGGTGGATGTAACAGATAAAGTTTCAACGGCTCGAATGGCGAAAGCAGAAGGGAAAATATACATGCTTCCTGAAACGATATTAGCCATTCAAGATGACGCACTTCCAAAGGGGAATGTGCTTACCACAGCAAAGATAGCCGGGATTCAATCCGGGAAGAAAACGTCAGTAATGATTCCCATGTGCCATCAATTGAATTTATCATTCGTGGATATTGAATTTGAAATTGAAGGTGATGCTATTTTGATAAAATCCACGGTTAAGACAAAAGAAGCTACCGGCGTGGAAATGGAAGCCTTATCAGCTGTTTCTGGAGCGGCCTTAACCATTTATGATATGTGCAAAGCAGTGGACAAATCCATGGTCATAGGCGAAATAAAATTGTTTAAGAAAGTGGGTGGTAAGTCGGATCATGCAGTTGAATATCGACCCGAAGTAGGGGTTATTACTTTAAGCGATAGTATTTCATCAGGGAAAGGTGAAGATAAATCCGGTCCCATTTTAATGGATGGTTTTAAGAAGGCGGGTTGTTCGGTAGATTATCAAAAAGTATTACCAGATGGTTCAGAAGAATTGGTTTCAACCATTCAAGATTGGGTCAATAATGATGTTGAACTCATCATCACTACAGGCGGAACAGGATTGGGACCACGGGATTTAACCGTTGAAACATTAGAAAAAATATTTGATTCAAAATTACCCGGGATTGAACAGGCGCTCCACGCTTACGGTCGGGGCAAAGTCAAAACGGCCATGTTATCTCGGCTTACGGCTGGTGTGTTTAATGGTGCCATTATTATTTGTTTGCCCGGAAGCAGCAGTGCTACAAAAGATGCATTGAAAGTATTAATCCCGACGATATTTCATTCGTATCATATGATGAGTGGAGAAAAACATTGAATGATGGAAAATTAGAACATTGGATATATGGGATCTTTAAGGAAGTTTGAAACTTCCACAAAGTTATAGAAATTGAATTGACTGAATATTTATTACCCATCTTATTTTTCTTCGTAGCACTGATTTACTCATCCGTGGGGCTTGGTGGTGGATCATCATACACGGCACTCATGGCAATTTTTGGGATTTCTTATCAAATGATCCCCACTACATCATTGTCATTAAATCTGATTGTGACATTTATCGGAATGGTCAATTTTTGGCGTAAAGGCTACGGTCGTTTAAACCTGGTTGGTCCATTTCTCATTACATCTACTCCCGTGGCATATCTCGCAGGATCATTAGAAATGCCTGAATTCATTTTTCAAATTATCCTGATAAGCACATTACTATTGGTGGCGGTACGAATTTATATCATCAATAGATTGACCCTTTCATTTAAACTGTCTGAGACGCAAAAATGGATTATGGTAATTTTGTTGGGGGCGATTCTTGGATTTATCGCCGGTGCGGTTGGGATTGGCGGCGGCATTTATTTGGTGCCATTGATTATTATGTTTGGACTTGGCACAGAAAAAGAAGCGGCTGCAGCAGGCGCTATGTTTATTTGGGTGAATTCACTGGTTGGGGTCATTGCCCGAGCTCAATTAGGCACATTCGATCCACAGTTTATCATTCCATTGGCGATAGCTGTTTTTATCGGTGGATTTGGCGGGTCCTATTTTGGCGCAGTGAAATTTGAAACGCGAACGATTCAAAGAGTCATGGGCGGCATTGTTATCATCGCCATTCTGTTTTTATTAAAAGGAATGATTTAAAAAAATGAGCCATAAAGAACACCAAGTAACATGAATAACTTTAAAAGTTTTCCTTGGCGAATCTTCGTGAATTTTGCGACTAAAAGGAATTAGAATGATACCACTTCAAAAAGCAAAATCAATTATTCAAAAGCATATATTTATGTTAGAAACGGAATCCGTTTCATTGTCCGATGCGGGAAATCGTGTATTAGCTGAAGATATAATCGCCACATTTCCATCACCGCAATTTGATAATTCTGCCATGGATGGATTTGCCGTTCGATCTGCAGACACTGAAGGCGCCAGTCCTGATAATCCTATCACCTTAAAAGTGGTGAGTATCAGTTCTGCGGGATCGCCCAGTGATGTCGATTTGCAATCGGGTGAATGTAGTCAATGTATGACGGGCGCAAAAATTCCTGTTGGGGCAGATGCCATTATTATGGTGGAAGATTCCAGTGGTTTTTCCGATTCGGATTCTGTCCAAGTAATGATTGAAGCATCTGCAGGGAAACATATCCGGAGAATGGGAGAAGAAATTGCAGAAGATGAATTACTCATTCAGAAAGGAACACGAATTACACCCGGTGAGATCGGTACTTGTGCCACATTTGGATATGGCAAATTGTCCGTGGCAAAAAAACCAAAAATTGCTATTTTTGGGACAGGGGACGAACTCATTGAACCGGGGAATGAACTGAAGCCCGGAGAGATTTACAATTCAAATTTATATGTGTTTGCGGAATTGGTAGAAAAAGCCGGCGGTGAAGTGGTCATGCGAAATGTAATAAAAGATAATAAAGATTCCTTGAGAGCATTTTTATCTGAAGCATTGGAAACATGTGATGTGATTATTTCATCCGGGGGCGTTTCCATGGGGCGCTATGATTATGTACGGGCTGTTTTTATGGAATTAGGTGTAACTGAACATTTTTGGAAAGTGGCGCAAAAGCCCGGGAAGCCGCTCTTTTTTGGTACGGGAAATTCCACCTTGATTTTTGGATTGCCGGGGAATCCAGTTTCGGCGTTTATCGGGTTTATGGAATGGGTTTGGCCCGTGCTGGAAACAATGACGGGCAAAAAGGAATCAAAAAAAGTAACGGGTATTTTGAAAAAATCATTCCCGAGAGAAAAAGTGAAATACCGTTTTTTATTCGGGAATGCCTGGATCGAAGATGGAAAATTGGTATGCCAAGCATCCACAAAAGTTGGATCACACATGTTGTCGTCTTCGCTGGAAGCAAACTGCATATTATCATCGGAACCCGGGGAATCGATATTGACAGTTAGTGAAAATATCAATGTGAATTTGCTGCCATGGAAAACGATTGAATGATCATTACACCCAAAGAACTTCATGATCGAATAGACGAATACACCGTGGTAGATGTCCGCCCTGAAACACAGAGAAATGAATTCCCCATGGATGGATTAGAAACGATTATTTCCAAAGATGGATATACTCCAAATCTTGAAGGAAAAAAGGTATTGGTCTGTCAGTTTGGAATTGTTACGGAAGGAATTATAATAGAGAATAATTTGGACAATACATTCAGTTTATTGGGCGGTGCGCAATCGTGGATTGAATTTCAATCTGAAAATGAAGATTTGAGCAGATGGTCCCGACAAACAATACTACCCGAAATAGGAATGGACGGCCAGAAAAAACTTATGAATGCAACGGCAGCCGTCGTTGGATTGGGTGGATTGGGTTGTCCCGTTTCACAATCACTGGTGACTGCCGGAATAGGAAAACTGGTCTTGATCGATGGGGATATTGTGGAATCATCCAATCTTCATCGCCAGCCCCTTCATGGTCCTGATGATGTGGAAAAAAAGAAAGTCAATTCAGCTGAAGAGAGTTTGAGCAAAATAAATTTGGTGACGAAAATTAAAATTGTGGACGATTATTTGGATGAACAAAATGGATTGGATATCATTCGAAATTGTGATGTTGTCATCGATGCCACGGACAATATTAAAACACGACAATTGATTGACCGATTTTCTAAAGAAACAAATGTACCCATGGTTTATGGCGGATTGTATCGCTGGGAAGGGCAGGTGGCTGTTTTGAATATGGATGGAAATCCGGGGTATAAAGAATTATTCCCGGAACCGCCATCGGGTGGAGACACCTGTGAAAATGCGGGTGTTTTGGGGATGCTCCCGAATATTATTGGGAATATCCAAGCATTGGAAGCGGTAAAATTGATTATGGGAATAGAATCCGATTTGGTAGGGAAATTATTAATTTATGACGGAATGAGTCATTCAACGCAAATAATACAATTATGATAAAAGTAACGATTAAATGCTTTTCTCAAGTAAAATACGCTTTGGGAACGGATGAATTTACATTAGAATTTGAAATGGGAAAAACCACATCTCAATTAGAACAATTAATCCGCGAAAAAGCCCATGGAAAGTTGGATGGTATTTCTTTGAGAGTTGCAGTGAATCAGAAATATGTCCCTAATGAAGTTGAATTAAAAGATGGTGATGAAGTGGCATTTATTCCACCGGTACAAGGAGGGTAAATGATTAAAATAGAAATAGTCAATAGACCTATATCCTTTTTTACGAATGATGATTCAGTTAAGCAAGATGGAGCAGAACTCATTTTTAATGGACGAGTTCGTGCCACGGAACATGGCAAAAATATTACTGCTTTAGAATATGAGCAATACGAGGGTATGGCTGAAGAAGAACTGACTCAATTAGCCAAAGCCACATGTGAAAATTTCCCCATTCATGATTTATTTTGTAAACATCGAATCGGTAGAGTAGATGTAGGTGAAACAAGTCTTCACGTTTCCATTGGTTCAAAACATCGAAAAGAAGGATTAGAAGCTATGACTTGGTTTATCTCCGAACTCAAAAAAAGAGTCCCTATTTGGAAATGGGCGATTTTGGAAGACGGTTCAAGAATCCCCAGTGAATGTACACATTGACTTATTAGGATGAAGTACAAAAAGAAGTATGAGATTATATTAAAATGCATAATTTCCAAAAATTAATCATATTTGTGGTCATTCTATTATTTATTGTATTCGCAAGTCTCCAGATAAATGACCCTGATCCACTAATATGGATAACAGCTTATGCGATACCTGCTTTAATGTCCTTAGTATTTATTTTTGGTTATAATAGCAGGTATATTCAATTGATGAGCCCAGTTTATTTATTTTTTGCTTTTTATTTATTTCAAAATAATTCAGATACTAAGGTGATGTATATTTTTGATGAAAGGACCAATGAAATACTTGGACTTATTTTATGTGCTGTCTGGATATTTATTTTACCACTGTTTAAAAATCATGTATAAATTTTAATCATTCAAAACCTCATTCCTCTAATCTCTTTTAAATAATGTTGAAGAGTATGATAAAAATCACAAGGATATTTTAAAAAATTAATGCAAATTCCTGTTCTCATTACGTCCCAAAAACGCAAACACATTACTAAGTAGGAGTAAAAAATGAAAAATTATATATTGTTATTGTCTTTAGTGGCATTTGTATTCGCCGGTGAAAAAACAACCAATTTTAAGGTAAAGGGTATGGCGTGTCAATATAGTTGTCCCACCCGTGTAAAATCAGCATTAAATGATGTTGAGGGTGTAAAAATCTGTGATGTAAATTATGAAACCGGCACAGCTACAGTCACTTATAACGATGAAGAAATACAGGCAAAGGACATCGAAAAAATTCTAAGTGATAAAACAGATTTTGAAATTTCACTTGAAAAAATACAATCTGAAAAACCTTCCGGAATTAAAAAATTCCTATCAAGGTTTTTCAAAAGTTGAAAAATAAAAAAATCTGATATTTATTCTAGCGGATTTTTATCCGGTAGCTTTATTTCCACATACTCCCCATTAATCCGTACATCGTATGTGTCCGTCCGGCGGTTTTCCGTACTGAGGCATTTTCCGTCCCGAATGTCATAAACCCAGCCATGCAAAGGACATTCCACCATATATTTCTTCACATTTCCTTCTGAAAGAGGAAATCCCTGATGGAGACAGGAATTCCTGATAGCATAAAATGTATTATCGTATTTGAAAAGTGCCACTGGTCTATTTTGAATCTCCACTTGCCATTGACAGCCTTTTTTAAAATCAGATAATTTTCCTGCTTTTTCCCAATGAGACATTTTTAAATTTTTTGTTTAACTATTAATATTCTTTTAATTTTTATTGTATTCAACAGAAGAATAATTTTTCTCCATGATGTCAATTTAAGGGTTGATTCCCCAACGAAAAAATAAATTCATTTGGATATTTAGTTTGACTTAGCCCATTAATTAGTGTTAAGTTAACTATGATATGACGGATAATAGTTGTATATTTGCATCCAACA
>CAZSIH010000089.1:3847-7873 GCA_964606925.1 uncultured bacterium | reverse complement strand
CGGTTAAGGGAAGTTTTATTTTCTTCCCGATATATTTTTTAAACCGTTCGTCCTGGGGGTGGACTGCCACAGCTGAATCTCCAAGCATGGTTTCCGGACGGGTGGTCGCTACTTCAAGGGCTCCATCTTTATCCTTAAATGGATAACGAATCGTCCATAAATATCCCTGAACTTCTTTATGGTTCACCTCCTCATCGCTGATTGCAGATTGGGAAATCGGGCACCAATTTACCAGACGATGTCCCCGGTAAACCAATCCTTTTTTATAGAGCATTACAAATGCTTCCAAAACTGCATGGGAATAACCCTCGTCCATGGTGAACTTTTCACGTTCCCAATCGCAGGAACACCCAAGTTTTTTCAATTGCTGGATGATGATTCCGCCATATTTTTCTTTCCATTCCCATGAATATTTTAAAAATTCCTCCCGAGTGAGGGATTCTGTATCTATTTTTTTTTCCTTTAGCATTTCCATTACTTTGGCTTCCGTAGCAATAGATGCATGGTCCGTACCCGGAATCCAGCAGGATTCATATCCTTCCATCCTGGCTTTTCTGATAAGAACGTCTTGAATGGTGGTATTTAACACATGCCCCATTGTGAGAATACCGGTAACATTGGGAGGGGGAATGACAATGGTATATGGTTGTTTCCCGGATTCCGAAACTGCATGAAAATATTTATTTTTCATCCAATGGTTATACCATCGGTTTTCTACAGCTTCCGGTAAAAATACTTTATCTAGTTTTTCCATCGAAACATATTTAAAATTTTGTCATTTTAATTTTCTTATAATTCTATTTGAAAAATTTATTCAATCGGTTCACATTGATGTTTTATTTCGCAAATACATCATCTAAAATTAACTGTTTCATAAATAATCTAAACAGAACAAGAATTGCTAATTTCCCAGTTCAAAAACTCCTATGGTTTCTACATGAGGAGTATGAGGAAACATGTCAACTAAAGTCATTGATTTTAGTTTGTATCCACCCTGATTGAACTCCACAGAATCCCTTGCTTGTGTTGTTGGATTACAGGACACATAAATGATTCGTTTGGCTCCTAAAGATAAAGTATTTTTTACTGCATATCCCAATAGTCCTGCTCTGGGAGGATCCACTACAACCACATCCGGTATGGGCAATGATTCATCATTCAGTTTTTTCTCCAAATTTGATTGTATGAATCTGGCATTCCCAATTCCGTTTCTCACTGAATTTCTAAGGGCATCTTCAACTGCTCCCTTTACGACTTCAAACCCAATAACTTTCTGTGCCTGCTTTGCTAAAAAAAGTGTCATTGTTCCTGTACCGCAATACAGATCAAATACAGTCTCTTTTCCGGTAAGTTTTGCTTTTTTTAGTATTTCAGTATATAATTTTTCTGCTTGAAGTGTATTTGTCTGAAAGAAAGAATTAGAAGAAATTTCAAAAGTCAAATCACCGATTTTTTCCTCAATATATGCGTTGCCATAAAGAATATTTTCCCATTCGCCATAAGCTATATCAGCTTTTCTACGATTAATATTATTTATCACGGATGTTATCTCAGGGAATCGGGATACAAGACTGTTAACCAATGGGGTCAATAAGTCTGTGTTTTCATACGATGTAACAAAATTTACCATGATATTTCCAGTATGAATTCCAAACCGAAGGACAAGATGTCTTAAAAATCCGTTGTGTGTTTTTTGATCATAAGGTTTTAGTTCAAGCTTCTTTGATTCCTCTCGTACAAAATTGACAATTTCGTTGCCTATTGTTTGTTGTATGTGACAAATATTGATATCCAAAATTTTATCCCATCTCCGGGGTATATGGAGACCCAAAGCAAAATCTGATGCTGTCCCCTGTTTTTCATCCGGTAATATCCACCGCCGATTGGAAAATGTAAACTCCATCTTATTGCGGTAATGATAAATATTTTCTGCAGGAATAAGGGTTGAAATTTGAAAATCCTTTATTCCTGCCTGGCGAGAAAAAATATCTTCAACCTGTATCTTTTTTTGTGCTGTTTGTTCAGTATAGTCCAGATGCTGATGAGCGCATCCTCCACAAAATGAAAAATGTTCGCATACAGGATCGGTTCTTTTATCAGATTCCTTTAGAATGTCAAGGATTCTCGCTTCTCCATAGCCTTTTCGTTTTTTATAAATCAGAGCATTGACTTCCTGGTTTGGTAGAGCTTTATCAACAAAAATCACACAATGATCATGGCGAGCTACCCCTCTTCCTCCAAACGCAAGCGAATCAATATTGAGGTTTAAAATCTCCCCTTTCTTTATCATCAGTTAGATCAGACTCCCACAGGGTGCCAGATGGTTTTCATCTCAACAGTACGCAGGATCGTATATGGTCCTTCTTGCAATGATTGATCTAATATTTTATCATTTATTATGATACATCGTTTAACATTTAATGATGACAGTTCCTGGATTTCCTTGATCTCCTCCTTTTTATCACCGCAATAAATAATGGCATTCACATCCATATGTGATGCAAACTGTGTCAGCAATTCATCCCGATAACCTGTCAAAATATTGACAACTCCCGCTGGGACATCAGATGTGTGGATGATCTCTGCTAAAGTCATTGCAGTTAACGGATTTGATTCTGAATAAAGTAATACGGATGCATTTCCGGAGACAATCACTGAACACAGGATTGAAACAGCATTTTTAAGTGGGTGTTGGTTCGCACAAAGAACAGATACAACTCCTGTAGGTTCAGGCATTGTGAAGTTAAAATAAGGTTGCGCTACAGGGTTTACTCGACTGAATACCTGTTGGTATTTATCCGCCCAGCCAGCATAGTAAATAAAAAAATCTATCGCAGTATTCACTTCCAATTCTGCTTGTATTTTTTGAGCACCTTCTATACAAAGTTCCTGAACTAACTGGTCCTTTCTGCTTTCAATCATTTCTCCCATTCGGTAGAGTATTTGTCCCCGATTATATGCTGTTTTATTCTTCCATCCATCCACTGCATTTCTTGCTGCCCCAACAGAATCACGAAAATCTTTCCTTGATGCCCGGGAAATGTTCACAGACTGTTTCCTGTCGGTTGACGTCCAATTGATGTACCGTTCCGATTCAGAGCGGGGAAACGATCCGTTTATAAAAAGTTTTCTTGTCTTTTGGATTTCTAATCGAGATTTCATAATTCAGATTAAATTGACATATGGTAAAAGACCTTCAAGTCCACCTTCCCGTCCCATTCCGCTTTCCTTATAACCGCCGAAAGGAGCCGATGGATCAAATTTATTAAAGGTGTTTGCCCAAATAACTCCTGCTTTAATTTCTTTGGTGATCTTGAAAATTTTGGAACCTTTGTCTGTCCAGATTCCTCCGGAAAGTCCATAAGGAGTATTGTTAGCTTTAATAATTGCTTCCTTGGGAGTACGAAACGTTTGAATGGCTAATACCGGACCGAATATTTCCTCCTGTACGATTTTATGAGATTGGGACACATCTGTAAATATCGTGGGAGGATACCAAAATCCTTTTCCGGGAAGATTACAAGATGATTGAAATATTTTTCCGCCCTCCTTCCTCCCAGCATCCACATAAAAATTAATCCTATCCAATTGAGCTTTTGAATTAATTGCGCCAATGTCTGTATTCTTATCCAGCGGATCTCCTAAAATCAAGGCTTCCATTCGGTATTTTAATTTTTCGATAACCTCATCAGCAATTCCTTCCTGTACAAACAGTCTGCTTCCTGCACAGCATACATGTCCCTGATTGAAAAATATACTGTTGATGATTCCTTCCACAGCCTGGTCAATTGATGCGTCTTCAAAAATAATATTGGCAGCCTTTCCTCCCAATTCAAGTGTGTATTTCACTGAAGTTCCGGCTAAAGACTTCTGAATAAATTTCCCAACCTCAGTAGAGCCTGTAAATGCAATTTTATCCACTCCCTTATTCTGAACCAATTGTTTCCCTGTTTCACCGTCACCGGGAATGACATTGACAACACCCGGAGGAAGGTCTGCATCTTGAATTAATTCAGCAAGTTTGAG
>CAZSIH010000089.1:0-3747 GCA_964606925.1 uncultured bacterium | reverse complement strand
CCTTTTGATTCTCGAATGGGTTTTCCTCCATCTATTGACTCAATAACAGCAAATTCCCTTGCCTGCTCTGCAATAAGACGGGCGATTCTAAAAATGTATTTTCCCCGTTCTGAAGGATTTAATTTAGACCAATACTTTTCATAAGCAGTTCGTGCTGATTTTACGGCTTTTTCCACATCTTTTTTGGAAGCATATGCAACCTTTGCAATCACCTCTTCTGTAGCGGGATTTATTGTATTAAAATATTTTCCTGATTCAGATGGCGAGAATGTTCCATTTATAAAGAGGTCATATTTCTCATCAATTCGGATATGATCCCTGCTTTCCGGTGCAGGAGAATAATCCCATTTTTTATCAGACGGTTCTTTTATGACTTCATTCATTAATTGATTTATTAATTAGTCCAGTGAAAAATAATCCAGTGATTGATATATACCTTGGGTTTGTTTTGCTATTTGCATAAGAACATCATTTGCTAAGGAACTAGCGCCAAAACGAAATAAGCCAGGCGTCAGCCAATCTGTTCCTAATGTCTCTTTCACCATAACCAGATATTGAATGCTTTGCTTTGCCCTGCCGATTCCTCCGGCGGGTTTCATCCCCACCCGCCTACCGGTTTTATGGAAATAATCCCGGATGGCTTCCAACATTGTTAATACAACAACTGGAATTGCTGCGGGAGAAATCTTACCGGTACTTGTCTTGATAAAATCAGCTCCCGATTCCATCGCCAGAAAACTTGCTTTCCGAATATTATCCAGTGTTTCCAGTTCTCCCGTTTCCAAAATCACTTTCAAGTGGGCGTTTCCACAGGCATTTTTAACTTGGGTGATTTCATCACAAATAAAATCTAAATTTCCTCGTAAAAACTCTCCTCTTGATATGACCATGTCCACCTCATCCGCTCCATCTTCCACAACTCTTTTGACTTCCGCTAATTTTTCATTCATTGAATTCATCCCGCTTGGGAATCCAGTAGCAACAGATGCTACTTTGATAGATGTCCCTGTTAAGGACTCCTTCGCAATTCTCACTAAATTGGGATACACGCAAATTGCTGCTACTTGAGGAATACTTGGAAAACTGTCATGCAGGTGAGATGCCTTATAGCATAGCTGTCGGACTTTTCCCGGAGAGTCTTTTCCTTCAAGTGTTGTCAAATCCAACATGGACAATACCGTCTGCAAGGCGTTCACCTTCGATTCTTTTTTGATGCTTCTTGAAAACAGCCTCTGAACTCTTTCCTCCGCACCAATTTGATCTACAGTTCCATTGATTCCGATTTTAGCTGGCATCACTTATTCAATGGCTTTTTTTGCTTTTTGAATAAGGTCATTGGCAATAGATTTATTTTCTGCTTCGGCATATATTCTCAATATTGGTTCTGTGTTGGATTTTCTAAAGTGAATCCATGAATTATCCCATGTAAATTTAATACCATCCGACTCATTAATACTGCTGTCATAAAACTGTTTTTTTAACTTGTCTTCCAATGATGAAATTTCTCCCCCTTCAAATCTAATTTTATCTTTAATGATCGAAAACTGAGGGAGAGAACTAAAGATTTTACTTAATGGTTGTTCCGATTGTGACATTCGGTTCAACACTAATGTCACTCCGGTCAATGAATCCCTGCCCAAATGACTCTCTTTCAAAATAACACCTCCATTTCCTTCTCCGCCAAACAGGGATCCGGTTTCCACCATTTTTTGTACGACATTCACCTCCCCCACAAGTGTGTAATGAACTTTCATCCCGTATGATTTAGCCATTTTCTCCAATGCAATTGATGTGGACAGATTAACGACAAATGCTTTACCTTTTTTTACTCCGGATTTTAAAAATCCTTCAGCAGCAAGAACCAGAGTATATTCCTCCCCCAAGGGAATTCCTTTTTCCGAAACCACTGCCAATCTGTCTGCATCCGGATCCGTAGCAAAACCCGCATCCGCATCATTTTTCCTCACTGCTTCACAAAGGGAATCAAGGTTTTCCGGCAATGGTTCTGTACCCCTGGGAAACTCTTTTTTCGGATCACAATGAATGGTGATTACTTCACACCCTAAAGCTTCCAACATTTCAGGAAGCGCTTCAGAACCAGCACCGTTACATGCATCCACAACGACCTTGAATTTTCTATTCCTAATGGAGTTCAAATCAATACAGCTCAAGCATGTTTGATGAATAATGTGTTTTTGTGTCGCATTCGTATCCTGCAAAACCATTCCCTGCGTGTCTGTTCTGAATTTGGGTGGAGATTTGGCTGATTGATATAAAGATTCACATTCTTCAGGATGCAAAAAAACACCATCGGAGCGGATAAATTTTAAACCGTTCCATTCTGAAGGGTTATGGCTTGCTGTAATAACTATCCCGCCCACAGCTTCTGTACGTTCCACCATAAACTGAACGGTGGGAGTGGGAACTATTCCGCAGACAAATATATCTCTGCCGCACAAGGATAATTCCTCCACAACAACATCCAGTAATTCATCACCGGTTGAACGGGAGTCCCTTCCTATAAATAAAACTCCCTGAGAACAATGCTGGTGAAAAGCCCTCGCATAATTTCTGACGGTTTCCGGAGAAAGGAAGGAAGGTGTAATTCCTCTTACACCTGAAATGCTTTCAATAATCATACGTGAAAATTAAAAAGGCTCGGTGGGGACACCGAGCCTTTTTCAACATAGCTTTTTAACAAAACATTACCGATACATTCTTGCAACCCTGCGCATTGTTTTTTCCTTTTCGACACGTCTGGCAACGCTGGGTTTGATATAAAATGCTTTTTTCCTCAATTCCCGTAATACGCCTGCTCTTTCCCACTTCTTTTTAAAACGCCGCAGGGCATGTTCTAATTGTTCTCCTTCTTTTAAAGTTACTTCAATCAATGTTTTTTCCTCCTTTAACCAAGATAAGTTCTTAAAATTTTACTTCTGGATCGATGACGAAGTCTGCGAATTGCTTTTTCTTTGATTTGACGAACACGTTCCCTTGTGAGATTAAATTCCTCTCCAATTTCGTTCAATGTCAGTGCATAATCCATATCTATACCGAAATACATTCTTATTACATCTCTTTCTCTTTTCTGAAGAGTGGTAAGAGACTGTCGGATTTCTTCTTTAAGGGACTCACCCATCACATTAGTGTCAGGTGATAATTGATTCTCATCTTCAATTACATCCAGAAGAGCATTTTTTTCTCCGTCACGAAAGGGAGCATTCAATGATTGATGACGCCGGGAAATCCTCATTGCATCTAATATTTCTTCAGGAGTCATTTCTAACTGGCGTCCCAATTCCTCTTCATTAGGTGTCCGTTCAATTTCCGCCTCAATTTTCTGTGCTGTCTTTGTTATCTTACTGATGGTTCCTACCCTATTCAACGGGAGACGTACAATTCTCGAATGTTCTGCCAGTGCTTGTAAAATTGACTGTCTTATCCACCACACAGCATAGGAAATAAATTTAAATCCCCTGGTTTCATCAAATCTCCCGCCTGCTTTAATTAATCCTAAATTACCTTCATTTATTAAATCGGTGAGCGGTAATCCCTGTCCCTGATAATCCTTTGCAACCGAAACAACAAAACGAAGATTTGCCTGTACTAATTCTTTCAAAGCAAGACGATCATTTTTCTTTATCCGTTGTGCCAATTCCACTTCTTTATCAGGATGAAGGGGTTCAAATTTCCCTATCTCCTCGAGATAGCGACTCAAACTTCGGTTTGATTCATTTATTGCTTTGC
>CAZSIH010000088.1:0-7894 GCA_964606925.1 uncultured bacterium | reverse complement strand
CAATTTACCCCATCCCCACTTTTTTACTAAGAGGTGGATTACTTCAATAATACCAATTTCTGTATCTGAATAAAATCTCCTGCTTCAATTTGGTAAAGATAAACTCCAGCACTCACAGGTTTACCCATCCTGTCCGTAGCATCCCACTGGACTGATTTGATTCCGGCTTTTTGTTGTTCGTTCACAGGTTTGGAAATTTCTCTGCCCAGCATATCAAAAATGGTTAATTTAACAAAAATGTCAATAGGCAAACCGTATGTGATTGTTGTAATGGGATTAAATGGATTTGGAAAGTTTTGATGCATTGAAAATGAATTAGGGATATTTAATTCTTTACTTAAATAAAAATTTTCTGAAAATGGGATCGTTAATTCACCGGACTCTTCCAAAATATGTTTATCTCCAGATTCAGACATTAAAACCCAGTTTTGATTTTCTCCTGCCTTGATTTTAATTTCATAAGAAATAGTGAGGGATTCACTCAAACTCATCACTTCAATTTCTCCATAGTCTTTGACCAGCCGCCACTCGCCTTTAAAGCGGATATCGAAGGCACTTCCCATACAGTTTCTTTGTTCCTTATCGGGACAGGTTGCAGGAGGTTTCGGAGGCAGGCTGTAACTAAGTCTATCCTTTGCTGACAGTTCAACTCCGAAAAATAAATCTGAACCGTTAATGCTCAGGATGTTGAGTTCATCATTGTGACGAAAATTCCGGGATTCCTCCTCTGTAGTTGCATCACTTGTTAATGTTATTTCCCCATCTTGAAAGGCTCTTAACCAATAGCCTTCGCCCGGTATTATTATTTCCGATTCTGAATACATATCGGTAAAACCAAAGAGCGTATTAGGGACTACAATACTGTCCGGATCAAGTATGGAATAAACAGACACAGGTACTGAAATTCCTGATATTAAGTTCCAGGCACCGTTCAGGACTAGGGTCAGTTCATTAATGGGAGAACCGGAAATTGTACTACTTCCCTCATTGGAAAATCGTAACCAATATCCATTTCCCATTATAAGTTCAGATTCGGAAGAATAACCGCCATTATATGAATATAATGTTTCTTCAACTGATTCAGGAAATAAAAAACTATAGGAGGCATTAGAAACTGCAAGAGGTAATCCCAACAAATTCCATCCATCAGTATAGGATACCATCATCCCCGTATTTAAACTATGCCTGAGGATAACCCGGGTGAATGAAGAGGAGAAACTGTAACTTTCCATCTCGCCCATATCAACTGAAAACACCACACCTTCAAAAGGATCCGATAATATAAAATTTCCTTCCACAAGTTCGTCCGGATCCCACGATAAAGTAATTTCTTCTGTCCCAACATCAGGCTGAAAATCCACTGCCCATTCTGTAACCTCTCCAATCGCAGGTACCGGACGAATATCTGTGAATAACCTGTCATCAATGATAGTATTGTAAATTGCAGCATCCCAAGTAGGCGGCGGTGGCGGCGGAGGAGCATATCGGTCAACCCAGAAATCATATCCTTCGGTTGCCTCCGGAAACATACCAATCTTTAACTCTACAGGCCATGAATCAGTATCAGCAGAAGCTATCAGTGTGATGAAGGGAGGCAGGGTGAAAGGTGCGGTTGATTCAATCCTTCCAGGTGATCCAATTAATATTCCGTCATTATTACCGGATGTTCCATCGAATGTTGTTTCTCCTTCTGTTTCATCAAATCTCAAATAACACATCAAACCATCCGATTCAGGATCAATTCCATCATACATATTTGCCTGAATGTCCTCAATCTCCCGGGCATAATTCCAGATTCGCACTTCGTCCAACACTCCGTTAAAATAATTATTGTTGTATAAAGAAGAACCCAGTGATAAGATTGCTTCGTCAGTTTCTACCAACGAATTTCCACAGGTTTGATCCGCATACACATTTCCATTAATAAATACTGTTACATTTCCCGATGAAAATGTTATGGCAATGTAGTGCCATTCGCCGGGTTGTATTTCTCCCCCGCCCAGAACCAGGAGATTGTCTCCACAGGAATTTTTTATAAAAACTTCAATATTGCCATATGATGTTATTCCCATTGCAAAATTCCCATTGTCGGAACTTTCAGCATATGACACAATTGCTTCATATTCAGAGTCCATTCCTGAAACATCAGGATAAACCCAGGCAGAAAATGTAAATTCATCGGACCCCTCATCAAAAGCACCACCTAAATTATTTTCAATTATTTCGATGTTATCATCTTCACCATCAAAGTTTACAGCATAACCGGGACCATAAAAAACATAAGTACAACTGCTATCTTCAAAGATATTAAAGGGATCATAATTGTCTGCTTCAGGTTCTGTACAACCGGTACAACTTGAATTATTTCCTTCACATTCACCGCATTCATCCAGACCACCATTGTCGGAAAAAAAATAATCCGATCCAACACCAATATAATCCTCGCATGCAGTTGGTCCTACGTATCCTGCAAAATTTTCATCCGTGCAAATTGGAGTCCATTCTCCACATTGGCCGTTGCAGTCAAGATATGCATTTGAACCGCCGCATACACCGCAATCATCAATAGAATCCGTGCAGGAATCAATGGTTACTTCCACAACATAAGGATCACTCTCAAGACCGATACTGCTGGTCACCACCAAGTTCACTTGATATGTGCCGGGTGATGAATAATAATAAATCGGTGAAGGTTCAGTAGAAGTATTACCATCTCCAAAATCCCATATCCATTCAGTTAAATCGATAAAATTTCCAACCATGGACAGATCACTGAAAAATACTGTGTAATTATCAATTGCAAATTCAAATAGTGCAGTGGGTTCTTCAAATAGAGAGGTTGTTATTAATAGCGCTGAACCATCTTCCAATTCAGTTGCAGCGGGAGCATAATTATTGCTAAAGGTATATTCCAATCCATCATTTCCCAAATGATTTTCAATTCCAATTGTACAATATCCACCATGCATTGGTGTTCCTCCGATGTAATTCCCTGAAGATGTATTGTTGAATATCTTGTATTGAATCTTTATATTTCCATCTCCAAAAGGAGGAACTTGTGAATTGTATAAAATCACTTGGAAGGATTCCACCGAATTTTGGTTTTGGGTCCGCATCTCTGACCATTCGATAATCACAAATTGGCTGTCGGGATCCATGTGTTGAATTACATCGCCGCCATAAGCTGTTTTCAAATCATCCCAAAACGCGGCGATCATTGGTGAGGGACCACCGGCGCCGGGAACAGGATAATTTCGAAATGATTCCATATCGGTTTCTCCCATGGAAATCCAGCCGTTTGAATTAACGGACATGTTAACATAATCCACACCGTAAAACCGAAAAGTGAATGGTAGTTCTACTGTCTCTGATGAATGAGAGAAATTGCCATTTCCACTATCGGATATATACAGATCTGTACCGGGGCCTCCAAAGTCAGGATCAATTTCAATCCAGTCATATTCCAGTGCAATATTGTATCCGGTATCTGCCATGTCATAGATGTAATATCCGTAAGCGTCCGGTCCCAGGGGATCGGATTCGGAAACTTCTCCCACCTGCAGTGTAAGGGTTTGCTGATTATCATAGCCATCAGCGTTATAGAATCGTAGCGATAAGGGAATTGATGATCCGTTAACCAAGTTATTTCCAACATGAATCGTAAAACAGTCTGAACAGACAACGGTTTCATTTGGAGAGATGGTTCCCCAGGCTCCTTCACTGTCTAATATTTCGATTGATTCTCCATTATAAATTAATTCAGCCAGAACATTTTCTACGGCGATGGTTCCGTTATTCTGAACTGAAACTTGGATTTCAGTAGTCTGGTTCTTTTCAACAAAAGCATCGTTTTCAACAATCAAATAACCACCCCTTGCAAGCAAGGGGACAGAACCGATCCATTCTTCTCCAGAGTCATCAGTAATGTGAATTCGAATTCCCAGGTCTTCCCCATCGATTGCTGACGGTTCGAGGGACAGGGTAAATCCTTCCCCAGATGAAGACTCCCCGGATGAAATGGTACCGTAATTAGAACTATTATCAACAAGGGTAACAAATGGTGAAGTGGATTCCAGCACAGCCTGAATTCCGGACACGTTGATCAACCCAAAATTTTTCAATGGAATTTGAATATCAACTGTTTCCCCAGGGTTTAAAATTCCATTTCCTTCCGTACCATCCTCAATACTCATTTCCTGGGAGGGATCAATGTTGATCAAATTACCATCTGTTGATATCTCGATTGTGCTGATGAAAGGAATTATATTCCGTTTGGTAACCGCAATATTTATTTCACCACCGTTGTTATAATTCAGATCAAATGATACATTTCCATTCTGGTCAGTAAAGCCATTTAGAAAAATTTCATCGTTATCTTTCAGCAGTGTAACCAGAGCATTTTCCAAATCATTTCCATTGGAACCATTCACATGTACATCAAGAAAATTAGTTCCGAAAGGAATGTCCGGTTCGAATTGAACATTTATATTTTCAGGAGTGTCCGTCCACAGATGGGTTGCCGGATCTCCCATTAAATTATTCCATTGGGTGAATGCATTAACCCAGTTATAGGGATTGGTAGGATAAGCATTGAAAAGTGCCAATTTTCCATGGGCAAGACCGCCACCTGCGGTTTCCATTTCTTTCACAAATATTCCATCATATATTCCCATGTCCACAATATTATTAAATGCTGTATGTGTATTCCAGGTTGCTGTAGCAATCCCTGCAATTCCTCCTTTTGGATTTGAAATAGTACCGGCTCTCAAGAATTTTTCTGACATGCTGGTATAATCCTGAGCAAATGATCCCGTCCCGCAAGTTATCACAGTTGCGAAGGGGAGTTTGAATCCGTTATTAGCTGCATCAATATCTCCATTATCAAATCCGCTTACACCATAAATTCCTCGATAATTGAAGTACAATACACCTTCATCCAACTGATTTTGCATCCAGCTTGCCCAACCACCTCCTGATATTTTGAGCCGTACATCTTCCATACCGTATGCATTCATAGTTTCAGCTATGTATTCATTTGTGATTACGGTTGAATAACCGGAGGCTGAATTTGGATCGCCGACCAAAGCTGCTTTTTCAAAATAGGGAAGCATGGATGATGCATAAGTTCCCTTTTCGTAGTTCAGGATTTTATTAACAACAATTGCCATTTCTGTGGATGATCTAATGGAAATACGACCGATAAGCACTTCAGGAAGAAGGTCAGTTCCATCCAACTGGCTGTAAGGATGATCCCCTTCGCACTGACCGCCGTAATCATTATGTCCCCAACTCTCATAAAAAGTGGGAACACTGAAAGAACCGCCTACGTCACCAACCAAAGCCACATATTCCGGTGGAACACTTAAACTGTTGTAAGCATTCAGTATGTAATTCTTAATAGCATTGGATGAACTCCCCGTCTCACCTAGGGATGCTGTGTACACAACATAACCCCGCTGATGTCTCCATTCCACCAACTGTTGAAAACTGGAATTATTCTCTGAGTTCCCTCCACAAATATACAATATAGCAGGATACTGAAACTCCTCATCACGACTCCGCTCCTCGTAATTTAACACCAACGTAGAATACAACTTTTCGAAAGCCCTGGAAGGAAGCCTTTCACTGCTTCCCTCATCCTCTCTTTCTCCTGATTCCGTTACCTCAATCTCTACCTCATCTAACACTTCCAATATTTTTAGGGATGGATTATAACGATAGGGAACCACTCTGATATTCAATAAATGCAGATCCCGCATGATCAACCTGTCTGATACCTCAAGTATGGATTCAGGATAAACAGCATTTTTTTCATAAAAAGATGCATCAACGTATTTGATCACTCCCGGAGCTTCAGTACTATCCTTGTTCTGAAAAGGAAACACCATTATATCGGAAATGGTGTGAGAAGACAGAACACTGAAAGAAACGGAATATTCCTTATCTGATTCAACTTGGATCAGGGTGGAGAACAAGGGTAGTTCCGGTCGACCGTAGTCTGTGGTTGTGCCACCCTTTGAGGGAATAAGTTTTGCATAGTCTCCCTGTGGTTTGAATGATACATCTCCGTGAGTAAAGTGGAGGACCGTTTTATCCGCTTCACTGTCCTGAAGGGAAAACTGGGCACACAAAATATTGAATAAAAATATTCCTGTGAACAGCCTTATGAATTGTTTTATCATTTTGTGTAAAAGTGACTTGGTTGAAAAAAAAAGAAAAAATTAATAAAAGTAATTTAATTGATTTTTATTTTAAATCTTTCAGGTTTTTTGAGAATTCACATTTAAGATGTAAACATGTCTTTTCTAAAGTTTTGAATACTGTTACGTCCCTTCAGAAAACCCAGTTTAATGAGTGGGTTTACTGCTTTATAAATGTTGTTTTGTGGTATGTTAGGTGTATCATAATTGATCTGATCATGTCATAACTATTTAAAAATTGGAAACAAAAATAGTGGATACACATTGATACCCCAAGGCGTGTTCAGAATGTGCGGAATGGTGGGTGTTAGAATTTTTTACCCCATCCCCACTTTTTTACAAAGATGTGGAATCCACCCAAACGGGAAGGGGGTTGGAGTGTTTCTCCTAAAAACCTTTTAATTATTAGCGGGGAAAAATTAATGAAAATATCAATCTCGTTCGGTGACATAATTTAGTATCTCTTCATAATCTATTTCTGTATTCATATTCAAAAGCCGATGGTCATTTCCAAAATCGACAAAAGTTGGATAATTAACGTTTCAGTTTATGCGATATTATTCGGAACGCAGTGGAGCAATATATGGGAGAGCGAAGTGCAACGACCCCGTAGCCCAAAACACCTTATTGTACCATTAATTCAGTTTGGATTCCAAAATGATCTGATAGGTGGATTTTATTGCCATTCAATTCAAAAACTGGTTCATTAAATATTATTTCTGAAGATAAAATATTTACTTTTTTTAATAAAGTATTTTGCAAAAATATATGGTCAACTCTTTGAGAAATCGAATTCGAATGAGTACCTATTTTATTAAGATAAATTTTATTATCCCATGTATAATTATCTAATCCACTTTTTGAGTAGGAGTTTACAAAACCATTATTTATTAGATTCTGATAATTAGAAGTTGCAATTTGTGGATCTGTATTAAAATCTCCTAAAATTACAGTAGGCGAGTTATTTTTTAATAATGTCTCATGGATTTGTGTAATCTGGGCGTTTCTAATTTTTATTATCTTTTTAGAATCCTGTTCGTTAAAAGCACCACCTGCAGTAAGATGTGTATTTATAAAGTGGATTTTCCCAAAGTATTTTATAGAAATATCACAACTCAAAAAACCTTTATTAATAAATATTTTCTCATCAAAGCTGTTTTCGTTGAATGGATGATAAGCACCATTTGTAATAGGATATTTTGATAAAATCATCAACCCACTATCAAATTTAAAACCCGCCTCTTTTTTTAAGAAGTGGTAAGGATATTTACTTTTTAATTTATTAATAACATATTCCTGGTGTTTTTTATTATAAATTTCTTGTAAGGCAACAATGTCAGAACTTGTTTTAATAATCTCTTTTGGAATATATTTCAATCTTTTGCTTATGTGTTTTGTCGGCTTAAATAAGGATATTCCACAAATTTGAAAATTAAATAATCCCAGGTTAAGGGATAATATTTTGAGAATTTTTTTATCTTCCATTCATTTTTTTCAAAATGTGAAGTTTTATAAATAAAATGTTTTCGTAGCAACAGCAGAGAAAACACCTAACTTTCCCCTTATTTAAAATTCGAAAATTTTTCACTCGTTTCTTATTCCAAAAAGAGACTTGGAAATATGTCGCCTAACGGTCTCGTGTATGAGTAGTAGCGGATTTCTACTCACTAACTTTTCAGTTTTACACTGACCTT
>CAZSIH010000087.1:6663-8446 GCA_964606925.1 uncultured bacterium | reverse complement strand
TGCTGTTGTTGGGGAGGAACATCCATCAATTCTGCCAACCTTTGTCCGAGAATTTCGAGTTCAGAAAGTGTTGGTTTTTGAATCACTCTATCTGTTTTTACAGGTTTACTGCTCAGAGCAGTTTGATTGACATTTTCTCCAAAAATGCAATGAAATATCAGAAAAATGGGTAGAATCCATTTGGATGTTTGATCCTGTGCAACTATTTGATATTTTGACATTTTAGACCTCCTGATCTTTATCAATTTTATTCAAAATTTTCTCTAATCAAAATTAATATTATTTCATTAGATGATATTTCTATTGATTGATAGAAATTGTAATTTCTCCATTCCCGCTGCATCTAAGCCAGTAGGCATGCCCCGGTTCGAGGAATTGAGGTTCATAATACGCACCATCGTACCCAAAAATGGAACCATTAATGATTAATTCACTTCCAATTTCGTCAACATTGACTGGGAAAGAAATACCGGAGATCAAATTCCATCCTTCGTTCACCGTAAGAGTCAATTCTTCGATTAATTCACCTGAAGGGGAAACGAATCCCTCACTATTGAACCGCAGCCAGTATCCAGTTCCGGGAATGAGTTGGGTCTCTTCCACATATCCACCACCGGAAAAACTGAACAGGGAGTTTTCGACTGACTCTGGAAACAAGAATTCGACTGAATTATTTTCAGATATTATAGGAATTCCCATCATATTCCAACCATAATCAAAAGTTATATCCACGGAAGAAATCAAAAATTCCTCAATCCACGCTGCAGCCGCTAATAAAAGAATTCCTGCAGCTTCCACATGTCCTCCCATATCCTCTACGTAAATCTCAACATTTTCTGCACCGTGATTGATAAAATAATCATATGCGTTCAATGTATTCTGCACTGGGACCAATTCGTCCTGATTGCTGTGAAGAAGTGCTATGGGGGACTGCGGTACCCATGGGTACACATCATTTTCCTGAAGCGCCAAGCGGAGAGGATGATCCGGATTTGCAGAAACATCCGCAATGATCTCAGGGAAAAATATTTCCACCGGTACGTCCGGCATGACCTCATTAACTTCACCTCCGGAATGATTCCCGTCAAAAAGCGGTGGTAAAAGTGTATCATAGGGTGAGATAAAAAAATCTGATGGTGAATCATACAGATCATACACATCATCGTAAGATAGAACCGTATAAGGTAAATAATAGGGCGCATCATAGGGCTCCGGTGTCAGCATCAGATCAAGCATAACCAATGAAAGGTCATAAGGTCCCGCACAGGGAGCTGATGCGGTTACCTGAAATTCTTCAACCAGTTCTTCCTCAATATATTTATGAGCCGCCATGGTAACATATCCGCCTTCAGAATAACCGGATAAAAATAAATGCTCAGACATGGATACATTCAACGAATCACAGAGATGTTTTCCCGCACGGATCATATCTACAACCGCTGTCGCAGAAGGATTTGAAACCATGTAAGGATGGAGCATTTCAGAAACCCCCAAACCAAGAAAATCCGGAATAGCTGTGATAAATCCCCTGCCGCCCAGCCACATACTCAACACATCAAATCCCTGCACGGAAGCGACACTACTTCTTTTCAAAACTGTACCATGCTGAAAACTGAATAAAGGCCGAGGATTAGATTGTGATGTAAGAGGAACAGCCAAAACTCCAGATGCAATTGTAGGAACATCATGGGGATCAATAGTATGATATTCGACCCGATAAAGGGACACATCATAGGTGATATCCAAGGGTATGTCAAATTCAGAAAAATCCGTTTCCAGTTCA
>CAZSIH010000087.1:2153-6563 GCA_964606925.1 uncultured bacterium | reverse complement strand
GTATTGTAATTCCAATTGTCTTTCTAAGTCTCTTTGATTCAAAAACCTTTCTTTATTGACTAAATCTCTCATTTCAATATAATTCTCTAAAGCCATATCCGCAATAGCATCTCCGTCTGTTTTTCTTTTTTTGAAAAATGATTCGAATAATTCTTTCCAATCCTCACTACTGTCTATCATTTGATTTAAAATGGTACAGTCTTCAAAGGATGCATTCATTCCCTGTCCGAAAAAGGGAACCACCGCATGAGCTGCATCGCCGATAAGAACCGATTTATTTACGTTCCACGGAGAGCATCTCACTGTCCCCAGTTTTCCTGTTGGATTTGAAAAAAAATCTGTGACTAAATCTGGAATAAACCGCATGACATCAGAAAAATTTTCTGTAAATAAGGTTTCAATATCATCATTGGAATGTATAGTGGAAAAACTAATTGCTCCTTCATTTGGTAAAAATAATGTAACCGTGAATGATTTGTCCATATTAGGCAAGGCGATGAGCATAAATTCGCCCCGGGGCCAAATATGAAGAGCGTTGGGATCCAGTTGAAATCCACCCGAATTATAAGGAGGAATAGTCAATTCTTTATATGAATGACCAAGGCGTTCAACTGAACCTGAAATGAAACTGGCTTTGTTCATGGATTCTCTGACAACAGACCCGGAACCATCCGCCGCAATAACCGGAGTTTGTTTGATCATTATTTTTTTACAGCTGACCTCATTTGAAAAAAAAATAGTGTTGGAGTCAAAATCCATTCCGATACATCTATGTTGAAAAAAGAAACGAATTTTTTTAGTCTTTTCGGCTTCTGTCATTAGAACCATATTCAATTCCGCCCGGGAAACAGAATTAATATATTGGTCTGATCTACCATAGGGAAGAAAGCGGGTATCTCCGTTTACATCATGAATTTTTCTTCCGAACATGGAGATTAAATTAGGGGATAATTGATCAAAAACTCCAATGTCTTCCAATGCCGTAATTCCCCGTTTTGAAAGCGCTAGGTTGATAGACCTCCCAGCTGAGATGTTTGCCTTTCGCATATCCGGTCGGCGTTCATATACCTCAACCTTGTATCCTTTTCCGGCTAAATACATTGCCATTACCGGGCCGGATAATCCTCCCCCTACAATGATTACTTTTTCATTTTTCCCCGGCTTCACATTATCTCTTTTAACAGATGTGTAAATTCCCACACTTCATGAAAAGTATTATAAAATGGAACGGGAGCAATTCGAATGACATCCGGTTCACGCCAATCTGCCACTACTCCTTTTTGGGTTAATTTATTAAAGATATCCCTGCCATTTTTATTTAATTTAATGGACAATTGACATCCTTTTTCATTCTCGGAAATTGGTGTAATTATCTCAATCGGGATTTTCTTCAATTTATAGGACAAATAAGCTGAAAGCTTTTTACTTTTTTCCCTGAGTGATTTTATTCCGGTGGAATGGAATAATTCCATAGAGGCTCGCAGAGAGGCAAGAGGTAAAATAGACGGATTAGAACATTGCCAACCTTCAGCTCCAGAAAGGGAATCAAATGAATTCACCATATCAAAACGGGATTGCTTATTGTGTCCCCACCATCCATTAAATCGAGGTAAATTTTTATTATGGTGATTCTCATGAATAAATATCCCACCAAGACAACCGGGACCTCCATTCAAATATTTATAGCTGCACCATGCAGAAAAATCTACATTCCAGTCATGAAGTTTAAGGGGAATATTTCCAACTCCATGGGCTAAATCATATCCTACTACTGCACCGGAATTATGACCTTTTTCCGTGATTGTTTCCATATCAAAAACTTGTCCCGTGTAATAGTTCACACCTCCTAAAAATATTAAGGCAATATTGTCTTTTTCATTTTCGATATAACCACAAATTTCCTCAGTCGTTAAAAGTGGACTGTTTTCTCGAGATTTCATAACAATCAATGCATCTTTAGGATCAAACCCATGAAAACGAATTTGTGATTCCACTGCGTATCGATCAGATGGAAAAGCATTATCTTCGATCAATATCTTATTACGCTTTTTTGTAGGACGATAAAACGAAACCATAAGTAAATGAATATTAACCGTGAGGGAATTCATTACAACTACTTCAGAATTTCTTCCTCCTACAATTTCACTTGTGTATTGCGTTAGCAGTTCATGATAAGGAAGCCATGGAGTGTCTCCTTTCGTATGGGCATTAACACCCATTGAACTCCAATTCTCTATTTCTTGGAGAACATAGTCCTTGGCTTTTAAAGGTTGTAATCCGAGAGAATTACCGCAAAAATAAATAGAATTTTCACGGTTTTTGGAAGAAGGAATGTAAAACTGTTCACGATAATTTCTTACTTCATCCTGTTCATCCAAGGCTAACGCACATGATTCATCTTGAGAATATTTCACGATAATACTGGGAAAAGAATTGGTCGAGACGGACTGGCATCCAAACCCAAATTTGCTACTTGGAGATTAATTAAATAGAATCCGTCTTTAATTTTGTTGGAGACATAAATCAATTCTGTGATCGTAGACGGCGATGGTTTGTGTTGGGACAGTGAATGGGAATGTAAAGGAACATCCCAAAATAAATGGTGAGATGCCAACTCTCCGCCATCCGCTACTCTGTCAAGTGAGGGAAGGTCAATGCAAAGATGTTTAAAGCCGGCTTTTTTGATGACTTCAATTGCAGACAATAAAAAATAAGGTGGAATATATTTATCATCATAATTCATTGTACATTTTTTATCTGTATTTGGAAGTGTTCGAATGACCAGCACTTCTGCAGAAATTTTCATGTTTTCAATTTTTTCTGCAATTAATTTTCCGGTTATCGTTTTATCTCTTGTAGAAATATATTCTGATTTTATTTCTGAATTGTTTGAACAAATTTCGGGAGTTACGGAAATGAGAAAAGCAGTTCTTATTCCATTGAGTGGAAATTGATTTACATAAATTTGTTCATTTACAATGTGCCCAACACATTCCGTATGAGTTATAGAGCAGTGAGGAACAAACGAAACTGTATCAAAATTACATCCACCCCCTCTATTTGTATCTCCTATGATTTTACCTTTTTCAAATGGGGAAGCTGTTGCGGATGGAACACGAAAATAATTTACTTGATCTTCATTAAATCGAAGAGGAATCGAAATATCAAAAGGGGAACCTAAATCAACTTCAACAGGTTGTCCTTTTATGTAAACCGTACTTTCCAATTAATCTCCAGTTATAAAATCTGAGCGGTTCATCCCCAACCATTTCAATGCGTTTTCTCCCATCAATTTTGAATGAAGTGAATCTGAATAATCCATGTTTTGTATTAATTCTCCGGGATTTTTTTCTCCAAGTGGAAACGGATAATCCGTTCCCAATGCAACTTTATCCTCACCAAATATTTTAATAATATTTCCAAGTGTGTTTCCATCATGAACCAATGAATCCACCCAAAATTCTCCTAGATAGGAAGCAGGATTATTTGATGAATCCATCGCACATAAATCCGGTCTCACTTTATATCCATGTTCTATGCGACCTAAAGTGCCTGGAAATGAACCGCCTCCATGGGCAAAAGCGATTTTCAGATTGGGAAATTTTTCAAGAACTCCCCCCATCAGAATAGAACAAATTGCCCTAGATGTTTCCGCAGGCATTCCCACCAGCCAAGGAAGCCAATATTTTTGCATATCCATTTCACCCATTATATTCCAGGGATGGATAAAAATAGAAGCATTTAGTGCTTCTGCTGTGTGAAAAAAATCTGAGAATTCTGGTTCATTTAAGTTTTTACCATTAATATTCGTCCCGATTTGAACCCCTCTAAAATGTAATTGGTTTATGCATCTTTCAAGTTCTGATACGGCTAATTTTGAATTCTGCATGGGAACAGTTCCCAACCCAATAAAACGATGTGGAAATTGCGAAATGGTTTGAGCTAAATCATCATTGAGAAAATTCGCTAAGTCGTGAGTATCCTCATCTCTCGCCCAATAACTGAACATAATAGGGACGGTTGAGAGCACCTGAACATCTACGGAATGTTGATTACATTCTTTCAATCGAACCATTGGATCCCAGGAATTGGGTTCTATTTCTCGAAATTCATATCCTTCCCTCTTCATCACAGCACACCCGTTTTCCTTATGGTGAATTTGAGTCCATCCTCCGTAACCATATTTTTGTTCGAGGTTTTCCCAGTTTTTTGGTAAAATGTGAGTGTGAATATCAATTTTAATCATTATGGTTTCTCTAAATATGCTGAACATGATTTACAGGTTCTGGCATCATTATTGGCCCAGAATCCTTCAAAAATGGGAGGGAGTTGTTTCACAATATCGGTGAGCGTAAAAAAATCTTCATAGAGCAAAGTATTGCATTTATCGCAATACCATTGGAAACCGTC
>CAZSIH010000087.1:0-2053 GCA_964606925.1 uncultured bacterium | reverse complement strand
CCCACCACCATAATCATCATTTCTGTATTTTCATAGACCATTTTATTGCCCACCGGTGGTTTTAGGAGGTGGCGGTTTTCGTCAATCCAATTATTAAAGTTAAATGGAGGTAGCATCTTTAATCCTGTCTATAATGAAGGGGGAAATGGAGAATGGAAAAGGAAGAAAAGGATAAATTTATCATGAGAAATTCTGTTTCCGTACTTGAATGAGTTTATATAACATGGATGATATTTTCTTTGCTTGACCTGTCAGTTCTTCCAGTTGTTTCTGTGAAATTAAATCCATTTCTCGTGCAATATATAATTGTGTTCTTAATTCACCACAGGAACCTTTTGCAATAAATAAAAATTGAATATATTCTATATAAGTTTGTCGTTCAAATCCCTCAGAAATATTAGATGGAATTGAAATTGAAGATATAAATAACTGATTTAATAGAGGATTGTATTTGTCAAAATTAAATATGCTTTTAATGGATTTAATTAGTCTCATACTTTCTTGCCAAACCAAAAGATCCTCGAATGATTCAATCTTTCCCAATTCTAACACCTCCATTTACCCTTTTCCCTTTTCCGTGTTCCATTATAAGGTGGCGATACATTTCAATTCTATTGCGATAGGTGTGGGCAAACAATTAATTTCTACTGTGGTTCTGCAGGGTTGATTTTTTTTGAAAAACTCGGCATAAATTCTATTATAAATTTCAAAGTCCTCTTTCATATTGGTGAGAAAAACGGTAACATCCACTAAATTACTCCATGAACTTCCCGATGCTTCCAGAATGATTCGTACATTTTCAAATACAGAATAACATTGCTCGGAAATATCATATTTTATGATCTCATCATTTTCATCTAATTCAACCCCGGGGATTTTATCCGTACCGGGCTTTCGTGGACCTACACCTGAAAGAAAAAGCAGATTCCCCACTTTTCGGGCATGTGGGTATGCTCCAACGGGTTTCGGTGCATTTTGGATAATAAATTTTTCTGCACTCATATCTTCACACAGACATTTTTAGGTTCAGTAAAAAATTGCAGTGATTTGAATCCACCTTCACGGCCAACGCCAGAGTTTTTCATACCGCCAAAGGGTATGCGTAAATCTCGGAGCATCCATGTATTTACCCAGACAATGCCCGCATCAATTACAGCGGCTACCCGATGGGCACGACTCACATCTTTGGTGAAGATGCTGGCGGATAATCCATATTTTGTAGCGTTTGCCATATCAATAACTTCTGCTTCATTTGAAAAGGGAATGATGGACACCACTGGACCAAATATTTCATCTTGATTGGTACGACATGAATGGGAGAGACCTTCAATAATGGTGGGCTCAATATAGTAGCCATCTGAGAGTTCACCCTCTAAAATAATGCGATTACCACCGGTGAGAATTTTGCCACCCTCAGATTTTGCCAATTCAATACAATCTAATATTTTGTCCATATGGGACTTAGACACAATCGCACCTAAATCACTATCATCTTTTTTGGGATTTCCCACTTTCAGCTCTCTGGTCTTGCCGGTAAAAGTATCACGAAATTTTTCATAAATAGATTCCTGAACAAAAAGGCGGGAACCACTCAGGCAAATTTGTCCATGATTTGAAAAAGCCGCTTTTACTGCAATATCTACCGATTTATCAAAGTCTGCATCTTCAAAAACAATATTGGGGTTTTTACCACCCAATTCTAAAGACAATTTTTTAAACATGGGGGCAGCCACGGCGGCAATTTTTTCTCCCGTAGTAGTGCCACCAGTAAAAGAAATAATGGGCACATCCGGATGGCGAATCAGC
Source organism: uncultured bacterium (assembly GCA_964606925.1). Classification (GTDB taxonomy): domain Bacteria; phylum Fidelibacterota; class Marinisomatia; order Marinisomatales; family AB-629-J13; genus AB-629-J13. The sequence goes on along the minus strand of CAZSIH010000087.1, from coordinate 247 downwards.
GCATCTCCCACTTTATGTCCGTAGCCATGCACAATATTGAGCACACCTTTGGGGAAGTTGGCTTTTTGGCAAATCTCACTGAGTAGATAAGCAGTCATTGGCGTGATTTCTGAAGGTTTTGCTACCACGGTATTTCCAGCAGCCAGAGCAGGAGCAATTTTCCATGTGAGTAAATAAAGAGGTAAATTCCAAGGAGATATACAACCCGCCACACCCACGGGTTGTCGTAGAGTATAGTTCAGGGCTT
>CAZSIH010000086.1:0-8530 GCA_964606925.1 uncultured bacterium | reverse complement strand
TAAAAGTTCTTTTCATCTGCACCGGGAATTCCTGCCGGTCTCAAATGGCGGAAGGTCTTCTTCGGTCCATTACGGGAGATCAATACGAGGTGTTCAGCGCCGGATCTCACCCCAGTCGTGTCCATCCAATGTCTATTGAAATTATGAAAGAGGTGGGAATTGACATTTCTCATCACACCTCCGATCCTATTGATGATTATCTAAATTTGGGAATGGATGTGGTGATCACTGTGTGTGATTCTGCACAGCAGGTATGTCCTGTTTTTCCCGGAAATGCTGCTCATATTCATTGGAGCATTGAAGATCCGTTTCAGGGTTGGACTTTTGAAAACAGCCAATTGGATTCATTTCGGAAAACCCGTGAAATTATCATGGAAAAAATTGATGGTTTTATTCAACAGGGACATTGAGAAATAAATTTCTCCTTCTTTTTTTTATTTGTCTGTCAATGAGCAAGGGGCAAATTATCTTAACAGAAATTATGTATAATTTAGAGGGGTCAGACAGCCCTAATGAATTTGTTGAACTGTTTAATATTTCCCATGTGGACACCGTTGACCTTTCTGGATGGCGAATCCGGGATATTTACTCGGAAGACACATTGGAAGATTCAGGATATGGTTTTAAAATTGCCCCCCGTCATTTTGCTTTGATAATGGAAGGGGATTATCCCATTGAATCGGGACTGTATTCTGCTGTCATTCCGGAAGGAACTGTTATCATAAAAGTAGATGACTCTTCCATCGGAAACGGTTTGTCCATTTCTGACAGTGTGTTTATGGTAAATTCGGATGGATTTATTGTGGATTCTGTTGGATGGTCGGGAAGCACTTTGGAGGGATTCAGCATTGAAAGGCGTTATTTTGAATTTCCTTCTATTCCTGGAAATTGGCTCCCTTCTCTTGATTCCCTGGGAACTCCGGGGTTGCCAAACAGCGTGGCTCCCCTGGAAACAGATGGGACCATCCAGACAGATTCAATTTCTCATAGTCCCGTTTTCCCAACTGAGTCAAAGGAAATCATCTTTTTAATACCGGTAATTAATAATGGTAACAGCACATTGTTTGGTTCAATTACATTATATGAAACAGGTGAGGAATTAGGAAATTCAACTTTTTCTAATCTGGAAATTTTGGACACACTTACCATAAATGTCATAGTACCTCCTCAATCACCCGGAAGACATATTTTTGACATAGAACTAACCATACTAAGCGACCTGAATTACAATGATAATATTACGGTTGATACTCTGGAAGTAAGTTATCCTTTCGGTTCAGTTGTTTTTAATGAATTCCTTCCCATTCCAGACTCCACTCAGACCGAATTCATTGAGTTATACAATTTTGTTTCTGCAGATATGGAAGGGTGGTCTGTTTCAGACAATACAAAGGTAAGACGCTTTTTCACCAGATTTAATGCAGATGTTGACGATTTTATAGTGATTACGGGAGACTCGGTTACTATGTCTTCTTTCATTAGCGAATCTCAGTTTTTTGTTCCGGAAAACGGATTCCCGTCATTAAATAATTCCGGGGACAATCTTACTTTATTTGACAGGACAGGAACTGTGATAGATTCTCTTGTTTACAATGAATACTGGCCGTTGGAAGACCACCGTTCAACAGAAAAATTCCGTCCGGAATACACATCAAACATCCTTTCACGCTGGGGAGTTTCAGTAATTGCAGAGAGAATGACTCCCGGTGCATCAAACAGTCTGTTTGTAGAATCTGTCCCATCTGAAGGGAGTGTCCGCTTGGAACCCAACCCATTTTCACCAGATGGAGATGGGATTGATGATGTTTTGGTCATCCACTATTCCCTTCCATTTGAGCAGGGAATTCTAAAGGTCGAATTATTTAATGTAAATGGAATTTCCGTGGCTCGTCCGGTTTGGAATCTCCACGTAGCACAGGAAGGTGTCCTTACATGGAATGGATTACGCTCCAACGGCGAACCTGCAAGAATTGGAATTTATGTGGTTTTAATTGCAGCTATGGACGAAACCTCAGGTTCAAGCTGGGAGACTATAAAAACCGTTGTTCTGGCAAAACAACTTTAAAGTCCGTAACCTATCCTTACATTTAAACTTCCGAAATGGTCTTGATCGGGAATAATATCTTTTGCAAAAGTATGACGGTAAAAAACAAAAGTATCTAAAAATAAAACTTTGAACTGTAAACCAGATTGAATGTGAAATCCGTTAGATTTCACTTGATTTTCTTTTAAAAAATCTATTAAATCATCTGCAGATAAATTTGTGGGGTCAGCTGTTAGTTCTCCTCCCAATGCGCTTTTCATCAAATCCAGGCTCATCAAGGAAGTTACCGTATGCATATTATAACCACCTCCGTAAAATAATTTTACTTTAGCAAGCAGTGGAATTCCAATTCCCACTATTTCTTTTCTTGCAGTTAAGTAAACTGAAAAATCTGCCCATCCAAAATCATAAGGACCAATGGTTCTAAAACTGGGTTCAGGGGGATAACTATTATCTGTATTTATAAAGTCAAATGAATAATTTTTAAACGATATTGAAAAGTCCGCTTCCAAGTCAATGATGGGAAGTGCATCAATATATAGATAACCCCCACCCGAAAATGGATTTGAAAATTCTGATGTATTGAGGGTTGCTCCTTCTACAGAAGAAATGGATTCAATAGATTCTACGGAAAATAATGATTGTCCACCCTGAAAACCAAACCCGCCAATTCCGAAAATCTGTGTAAAGGGAACGAAGGTTGAAAAAGTAAGAAGCACTGGCAATAATTGTCTCATGAAAATTCTCCTGAATTTGATTTTGAAATTATATTCGTATGAAAATTAACCATTATTTGAAGTGTCTTCACAGAAATATTCCCATTTTGGAACTAAATTACATACAATTCGTTTTTAACAAAAATATGGAGAATTTATGAATAAATTATTGTTGATACTTTTTTCGATGGGTATTGTTTTTTCAAGTGAAAAAACAAGCTCTAATACCGCAATAATTAAAACGAAAGACAAATCCAGCCATCAAACCCGTGTTGAAGCAAACGTGGATGACAATGTATTAAAACTGACTATTGAAAAAAACGGAGAGAAAAATACGTACGAAGTAGATTTAAAGGACATTGTTGAATTAGACGCCATAAGGGATTTAGTGAATGATCTGGACATTGACATAAATATTGATTCATTTTTTGATGACAACCATTCTTCAAAACTCTTTGAAGAGAAGGCGTTTATGGGAGTCCACTGTGAAGATATTTCAGATCAACTTCGGGAATATTTCAAAGTGAAATCCGATGGTGGTGTTTTGATTTCAGAAATTGTGGATGACAGCCCGGCAGAGTCATCAGGATTGAAAGCCGGGGATATCATCATCGCAATAAATGACGATGAAATATGGGATTCGTATGACCTAACCCGGAAAGTTCAGGAATATGATCCGGAAGAAAAAGTAACTGTCAAGGTTGTCAGGAAAGGGCGTGTAAAAAAAATCAATGTGACTCTTGGTGAACGGGATGAGTTGTTTCATGTTGGTTTTAACAAAACCTTTGGTCCCAATTATTTCAAATTTAAAAAAGGAGCAAATAAGTTTAACAGAAGGCATTTTGATAAACTTTTTGAAGACGATGAGGATTTTATCTTCGAGGATGCTGATTTAAAAAAGGATATAAAGAAATTAAGAGAGGAAATGAAAACCTTAAAAGAAGAATTTAATAAATTGAAAGAAAATTCTGATTAATTCATTCTATAAATTAATTTTTCATAGAACTATAGGGATTCAAAATTGTTAGATGAATTATATAAAGATTCATTAAATTAATCATGATGCGTAACCAAAGATTAAAATCATTCCGCCATTTTGCAGTATTTTTCTTCATCTTAGCAATTTTAAGTCAAAATGCAGTTGAATCACCTCTCCTATGCCTTGAAAATGATGGTCAAGTTAATATCGAAGCAGGATGTGAGAATAATTGTACTATTCCTAAAAGCAATGGACATCAAGATAAATGTGACGACTGTATTGATATACAATTATGGAATTACAATCCGGACATTGCTTTTTTAGTTAAATCAATTGATTATAACTTTATTATTAATAAAATCAATTTAGATTATTTTTTCCATCATGATTTTTCGCATTTATTATTTATTTTCCAATCTACGGAAAATCCTAACAATAATTTTCCCCCCTTCCTCAAAAATACCATATTACTGATTTAGACACCTTTTCTAAACTTTGATATAGTCCCCGGTTTTTAATAACCGGTAATCCGTTAACTATTTTAGAAGAGGCTGTTATGCGAATGATTTATCGGTACATACTTTGTACTAAAATTACAACTCTGGCTCTATCCAGCAATTAGATATTGAGACACTTGAAAGGTTGGTGGTTAATGGATATACCGGAAATTGAAGAAGTTGTTACAATAATGGGAACCGGAGAAGTGGGAGGTGAATATGTGCCCATCAATATGGGAGATATTTATATTAATTATAAACCAAAAGAAGAGTGGAAAATCATCTTATCGAAAGAAGAAATGGATGAGAAAATACGACGAATTTTAGCGTCCGTTCCGGGTGTAATCATCAGTCTCACACAGCCCATAAAGATGCTCACTGACGAATTAATTGAAGGGGTACGTGGTGATCTACTCTTTGGGGATGATCTGGGCTTACTCAAACAGCAGGGAGATGAATTTGCCCGTGTTCTGGGAAGTGTTTCCGGCGCAACCGATGTTCAGACGGAGCAAATTGTAGGGTCTCCTCAACTTGTGATTCAAATTGACCGCCAGGCAATCGCCCGATATGGAATCAACGTATCCGATGTACAGGAAGTGATTCGGGCAGCCATAGGCGACGCCAATGCAGGACAGGTTTTTGAAGGCATTCAGCGCTATAATATCCTGGTGCGATATCCTGAAAAATATCGTGGGAGCAAGGAAGCCATTGAAGATATTTTAATCACTTCTTCCACAGGTGCAATCCTGCCGCTTTCAGAGTTAACAGATATCCGGGAAGTTGTGGGACCCCGGCAGATTTCCAGAAAAAATAATCAGCGATTTATCACCATTCAATGCAATGTGTCTGATCGGGATATCGGATCTTTTGTGGAAGAAGCTCGTCAAAAGCTGGAAACCCAAATAGAATTACCTGTAGGATATTTTTTCGAATGGGGTGGTCAGTTTAAGCTGCAGCAGGAAGCCAATAAAAAACTGATTGTGATTGTGCCTATAATCTTGCTCATAATTCTGTCGCTGCTGTTTCTGAATTTCCATTCCTTTAAAAATTCTCTGCTAATTCTTCTTAATATTCCCCTGGCGTTGGTGGGTGGTATTGTTGCATTGTGGATTACAAATCAAAACCTTTCTGTGCCTTCTTCCATCGGATTTATTGCCTTATTTGGGATTGCATTGGAAAATGGTATGGTTTTAGTCACTTATCTCAATCAACTGGTTAAAGAAGGGATACCTATAAATAAAGCTTCGGTGGATGGTGCCTTGCTCAGGTTGCGTCCTGTACTGATGACAGCACTTACTACTGCCCTGGGATTAATGCCCCTGCTCATTGCTTCCGGTACTGGTAGTGAAGTCCAGCGCTCATTGGCAACGGTAGTTGTAGGCGGATTGGTGACTTCCACTATTCTGACGCTACTGGTTATACCGGCATTGTATAAATGGTTTTCAGAAAATAAGGCAACCATTGATTAAATATGAAATCTAAAAAGTCACTGTTAAAGATTGTCATTTCCCTGGCCATATTGACGGTATTTTACAACCTCATTGAGGGACTTGTCTCTGTATATTTCGGATTAGACGATGACACATTGGCATTATTTGGTTTTGGACTGGATTCCTTTGTGGAGGTTATTTCAGGAATTGGTATCTGGCACATGGTACTGCGAATCAAAGGGAAAGGACGTGAAAACAGAGACCATTTTGAAAAAAGAGCATTACAGATAACAGGTTCTGCTTTCTATCTGCTGGCAATTGGATTGATTGTTTCATCGGTTTTTAATTTGATTTCAGGTTTTCATCCGGTAACGACCCGATGGGGGATAATCATAGCTGGTATTTCTATTTTTGTCATGTGGTGGTTAATTCGGGAAAAGACAAAAATTGGGACAGCCTTGCAATCAGACGCAATTCTATCAGATGCAAATTGTACAAAAACCTGCTTTCAGTTATCTGTCATATTATTATTGGCAAGTTTATCATACGAATTCTTTGAAATTAGGAGCATTGATTCTATAGGATCCCTATTTATTGCGGGAATTGCATTTCGTGAAGGAAAAGAATCATTTGAAAAAGCGGAAAATCAAAGCAAATGTTTTTGTGAATAATCTTTAACTTTTTTTTTCAGGAGTTCAAATAACCGGATACTGTGAATTCACCCAATTTAATGATTGAGTGAAACAGGTTAAATTAATACACTCTAATGACCATCTTTATAAAATTAATCTTCCTATTATTTTATTTATTCACCCCCGTAATTGGTGAACTTATCTGGCCCACAAATGCAGGTAGAAAACTATCCTCAAATTTCGGTGAGTTCAGGGATGACCATTTTCACATGGGAATCGATATTAAAACTAAGGGAAAAGAAGGGTTTGAGGTTTATGCAGTTGAAGATGGGTTTATTTCTCGAATGGTCACAAATTATACCGGATACGGAAAAGCACTTTACCTCGAAACTAAATCAGGAAATACTGCTGTATTTTGTCACCTGAGCAAATTTTCATCTAAATTAGAAAAAGAACTCTTCCGACAACAATCAAAAGTTTATAGTTACCTTGTAAACTCATATTTTGACAGTACCGAATTTCCTTTTAAAAAAGGTGATGTCATCGGTTATACCGGAAACACCGGCGCCTCATTTGGACCTCACCTTCATTTTGAACTGCGGAGTCCGGAGGGAAATACGTTAAATCCCCTGAGACAGGGGATTTCCATTTACGATACACTTCCTCCTGTTTTAAAAGGGATGACTGTTTTTCCCCTAAAACCGGAAACACTCATAAATGGATTTCCCTTGCCAATAGAATTTTCAATGATTCGACACCGAATCGATTCATATTCAATCTCGGATACGATTCATTGTACCAGCGGAAGGCTTGGGATTGCAGTCAGTGTTGAAGACAAAATCCAGCAGAATACAAATCACTATCAATTTTTAAAAGCGGAACTTTTTATAGATGATTCTCTGGTTTTTGAATTTACGTATGATTCCATCAGTTTTGAACAAACAGAACAAATGAATTCAATTGAAAATCGTGAATTCGGAGAGGCGGAGGGACTATCTTATCATAAATTATTTCTAAAGGAAAATTCACTCTTTCTTTCAAATAATAAATTGCCCGGGCACATATTTTTATCACAGGGTGTTCATTCACTCCACATTTCCGTCACGGATGCTTCCGGTAATGTTTCAGATGTAAATGGAGTGATTGTCTGGGGGATTACCAATAATAAAACTTCTCAAAAACCTCGATTCTGGCTAAAGCGGGAATCCTATCAAAACAATCACTTTCTCGAATCAGATCTGCAAATTCTGCATAGTGAGAACGGAGTGTTCATTGAATACAAGAACTCAGATCATCTTTCATCTGTATTTGGTGGCTTGCTGATAAAAGAAGTAGAACCATTTGAGTTTGGTTTTTTTCTTACTCCTCCCCAAATATATTATAGTCCCTTAATCCCGTTTGAAGAATTTAAAAACATCAACAGTGTTTCGGTTTTATCCAAAGAGAAATCCATTGAATTCCCAGTCAATTCGATGATCGTTTATCCGGATTCTCAAGCCATACTTAGTTCTGAAAATAACACCGTGTTCATTCGATTCACAGAACCAGCACTGTATGATACTGCATTAATTTGGATTGAAAATACTCAATCTTTTAGGGAGAGTTTTAAAAAACCACTTAACAATATCTATAGTATTAATCCCAGTAGTCTTCCATTAAAAAATCCTGCGACTCTCACCCTCACCTTAAATCAAAATCAAAAATCAATGAGAGGATTAGATATTTATAAATTTAATTTCAAAAAAGAAAAATGGGCGTTTCAGGAACCTATACAAAAAAACTCAAATCAAATCTCAGTGGAATTATCCGAATTAGGAATAGTCACATTATTACAGGATACCATTCCTCCGGAGATAGTTCATATATTCCCTGTACAATCACAGTCATATACATCCAGAGAAATCCATTCAATTGAATGTATCTTGAAAGATGACCTTTCAGGAATTGAACCAACTGAAAAAGCATTAAAAATTACTCTGGATGGGAAACCTGTTTATTGTGCTTATCAGCCCATAATGAAAAAATTGTCCTATTCGTTACCTGATTTGTTAAATATCGGAGACCATTCCATTATTTTTTTTGCACGAGATTATGCAGGGAATAAAATTGAAAAAATAATAAATTTTACTGTAAATTGAATCGCCTATTTATTAAATCTGTTCATAAAATCCCCTTCTGTTTTTAATAATTAATCAGATTAAATTGACCTGTGTTTTTTCCTTATAAGGATGA
>CAZSIH010000085.1:0-8602 GCA_964606925.1 uncultured bacterium | reverse complement strand
ATTTTCAGCGATAGAGGATTGTCCGTCTTTATGATTAAGAATTTTCTGAGGATTGATGCCCACATAAGAATATCTGGAATATTGATTCCCCTTTTCAACAGACTCCAGTAAAAATGCATATTCCGCCTTTTTGGAAAGGTGAACCCACGCCGCAACAGGCGTAAGCAGATCTGCCAGGATTTGTTTATACACGGGAATGGTTTCGCATCCCCGGGCAATGTCCTGAAATTCATCGAATGTGAGTTGTGTTTTATCCATTTTGAGCAAAAAAAAACCCCGAAATTATCGGGGTTTAAGCATAGTCAGCATGTACAGGTATCCCTGGGACTATGAAACCCCTTCGCGGTAAAAGAACCAACACCAGCTGTAATAATTTTTTGTATTCATTTCAATCATGACCAAGGATGTTAAGAACAGGATGGAATGGGAACCAACCTTATTTTATTTCTTTTGTAATTTTTTTGATATATGGTAAATAGGTCCAAATATGGCTGCAATGTCATCTCTATCTAATTCTCCTTCCAGTTTATTTGAAAGGCGATCAATGATTTCCTGTTCCCGGTTTGGGTCAGAAATATTGATGTCCCCCGATCCTTTAATTTCGCCAATCTCTTTGGATACATCAAATCGCTTTACAAGTAGATCAAGCATTTTATCATCAAGGTTATTGATCTTTTGACGCAATTCGTTGATTTTTTCTTTCAGTTTCATAAAAAAAAGTAAGGCAATGTTGCGGATGAAAAAAAGGATTTGCTTTATAAATTTTATTTATCGTATAATTGCGATATACAATATATTAATATGAGAAACAAATCTGAACAATTCGACCTACATTTACAAGATTTAGCAGTGTTTGCAAAGATGCTGTCCCATCCAGCTAGAATTCAAATCCTGAAAAAATTAGTGAAAAAAAAATCCTGTACTTGTAACGATATTGTAGGAGAATTACCCTTGGCACAAGCTACTGTATCTCAACATTTAAAAGTTATGAAAGAAGTAGGCATTATAGAGGGAAAAGTTGATGGACCGTGGGTATGTTATTGTATTAATCGAAAAAAAATGAGACAATTAAGGGATGGATTTGAGTCTCTGTTTCAAACCAGTTTTAATAAATGTTGTTAGGAGCTAACCGTGAATAAAGTACATATTTCATTAAATGTAACAAACGTAAATGAATCTCAAAAATTTTATGAATCATTTTTAAAAACACTAGCAAATAAGGTTCGATCGGGGTATGTCAATTTTGATTTAAATGATCCTACATTGAAATTGGCAATTCAAAAACGAAGGTCTTTTCAGATTGGGCAAGGCAAGGTGAGTCATTTAGGTATTCAAGTCCCAACGCCAAAAGATGTGGATACAACCATTAATCGTTTGAGTGATGAAGGATTTTATATAAAAGAAGAAAAAGATGAAGTTTGCTGTTTCGCCAAACAAGATAAAGTTTGGGTACAGGATCCCGATGGAAACCGCTGGGAAGTTTATGCCGTTACCGATGAGATGGAATTTGTGGAAGAGCAATCCCGCTCAGCAACTAAAAAACAAACATCTTGTTGTTGAGCTTATTTCATCTATATTTAATTTATAAGTTTTCATTTCCGCCCAAATATTTTATGTGTTAACGTATTTAGGCGTTCACGACCATAAATACATCCGCACTTAAACACATGGACACTTGACAAAATGACCACACCAACAAAACGAATAGCATTTCATACATTAGGATGTAAATTAAACTTTTCTGAGACATCCACAATTTCCCGTGATTTTATCAGTCATGGATTTGAAAAAGTGGACTATCGGGAGAAAGCTGATATTTACGTCATAAACACTTGTTCAGTGACGGAGAATGCCGATAAGGAAGCACGAAAATTAATTAGACGAGCAAAAAGAAAAAACCCAGAATCTTCCATTGCAGTGATTGGTTGTTATGCCCAACTCAAGCCCAATGACATTGCTGATATTGATGGGGTAGATATTGTATTGGGTGCAGAAGAAAAATTTAATCTACTGAATTATCTGGATGATATCAACCTCAACGGAAATACAAAAGTAATACAGTCAGAAATTAATTATGTTAATAAATTTAAATCTTCCTATTCAACCGCGGAGCGAACTCGGTCATTTCTAAAAGTGCAGGATGGCTGCGATTATACATGTTCATTTTGTACTATTCCACTTGCCCGAGGAAAGAGTCGGAGTGAAACCATAGAGAATACAATAAAAACAGCAAAAGAAATAGCAGAAACAGATGCGAAAGAGATTGTACTTACAGGAGTTAATATTGGGGATTTTGGAAAAGGAACCGATGAAACATTTTTTGATCTTATTCAACAAATGGAGTATCTGGAAGGAATTGAACGAATTCGTATTTCATCCATTGAACCAAATTTACTGACGAATGAAATCATTGAATTCTGTGCATTATCTCAAAAATTCATGCCCCATTTTCATGTACCGTTGCAATCAGGTTCGAACAAAATATTAGGCATTATGCGGCGAAGATATAAACGGGAAATGTATGAAGAATGTGTTGCTAAAATAAAATCTGCTATTCCTGATGCTTGTATTGGTGTAGATGTGATCGTTGGATTCCCCGGAGAAACTAAAGATGAATTTCTCGATACATATAATTTTCTTAATGAATTGGATATTTCTTATTTACATGTGTTTTCCTATTCCGAACGACACAATACGGATGCTGTAGGATTGGGTGAAGTGGTATCTAAAGAGAAGCGGGCAGAACGGAGTAAATTGCTTCACATCCTGTCCGATAAAAAACGGCGTTTTTTTCATGAACTATTTATGAATTCGACACGGCATGTTTTATTAGAGAGCATGAAAAATGGAAAACTTCTTGGACACACTGATAATTACATTCAAGTCCAAATAGAGGGTACCCCCGAATTTATTAATACCATTCATCCTATAAAACTCACCTCGAATCATGGTGTTGTTGTGGATGGACAAATAATTTAATTTTCTATAAAATTATAAATCAGTACGTTTTAATTAATATATGATCCGTCTCGAAAACCTTTCTAAATCCTTCCCGGATGGGGATCTTTTTCTAAATGTAAACATTTCTATAAAACGTGGAATGCGTGTGGGATTGGTTGGGCCAAACGGCTCCGGTAAAACCACATTACTGAAAATTATGTTGGGACAAGAATCACAGGATTCTGGAAATGTGATGAAAGAAAAATCCATTTCTATCGGATATTTAGAACAAGAAATTATTACCGGTTCAAATCGATCCATTTTAGAGGAGGTGTTAGATTCCTATCCCGAAGTTAGAGAGTTAGAAACAAAAATTAAATTCTTAACTGAAGAAATTTCAAAGAATACTGAAAATATGGATTTGGTGAATCAATTGGGAGATGCACAAAACCGATTTGAAGCTTTGGATGGTTGGAATATTGAAGAAAAAGCAAAAAAAATTATGAGTGGTCTTGGATTTGGGGAACATCAATTTATTCAGAGGATGGAAACCTTTAGCGGAGGATGGAGGATGCGGGTGGCATTAGCTGCGATTTTACTTCAAAATCCTGATATTTTATTTTTAGATGAACCTACAAACCATTTGGATTTAGAAGCGACCATTTGGCTGGAATCTTTTTTATCCGAATGGAAAGGTGGAATGGTAATGATCAGTCACGACAGAGCATTTTTAGATCGATCTGTAAATAATATTTTAGAAATTGATTTGAAAAAAATAACATTATATAAAGGTAATTATTCTGAATTCAAGGAAGAAAAAACACTACGATTGGAACAGCACAGGGCAGCATATAAAAATCAACAAAAACAAATAAAAGATACAGAGAAGTTTATCGAACGTTTCCGATACAAAAACACCAAAGCGACCCAAGTGCAAAGCCGGGTGAAAATGCTTGAGAAAATGAATAAGATTGAAGTTCCTACAGAAGACAATCAAGTCATGAATCTGATACTTCCTCAACCCACCAGACCACCGTTAATTGTGGCATCTTGCCGAAACGTATCAAAGCGTTTTGGCGATATTGAAGTGTTCAATGAAATGAATCTTTCAGTGGAGAGAGGACAAAAAATTGGTTTAGTTGGATATAACGGTGCTGGGAAATCCACTTTACTCAAATTATTTGGAGGTGTGGAAAAGGCAACCGAAGGTGCAATCCGAATTACCAATGGTGTGGATATTGCCTACTTTGCCCAACACCAAATTGAGATTTTAAACCCGAATAATACTGTGTTTGAAACAATTAGAAATGTGAGCACAGGATGGAGCGAATCAGAAATAAGAACTTATTTAGGGAGGTTTCTTTTTTCAGGAAATGAAATTGAAAAATTCATAAAGGTTTTATCTGGTGGAGAAAAATCCAGATTAGCACTGGCACGGATGCTTGTGGAGCCTTCCCATTTACTTTTATTGGATGAACCAACGAATCATTTAGATATGGTTACCCGGAATGTCGTTGAGTCTGCACTTTCCCAATTTACCGGTTCTATTGTATGTATTTCCCATGATCGTCATTTTTTAAATAAGGTAACCAATTTGACTTGTGAAGTTGGCGGAGGAGAAATTAGACTTTTTGAAGGGAATTATGAATATTATGAATGGAAAAAATCTGAGAGTCAACCGATAAAATTGATTCATAAAAAAGCGAAATCAAGGAGAGGGAAAAAACAAGAATATCAGCGACGAAAAAAAAATAGAAATCGCTTGGTATGGATAGAAAAACGATTTCAACATATTGAAGATGAATTAGGAGATCAGAAAAAAGTCACAAAAGATCCTGCATATGCGGATGATTTTGAGAAACTTCAGAAAGCCATGGAGTCCATGAATAAATTAGAAAGTGAATATTTGGAATTAATGGAAGAACAGGAAACATTAGCAAAAGCAGTTTAAAGTGTTAATTGATTTTTTGTCCATTAAAATCCATTGAATTTGTTTAGTGTCCTTCAAAAAGAAATGATAGTATCAGCATAGAAAAGTACCCTATTTAGATTCCATAAAGTATATTTCCCTTTTCAATAATCAATTTTTATACTGTTCACACAGTTAACTCTCAATAATATTTAAAAAATGAAAACAAACAAAAACATTTTTACTTCCGCAGATTTACAAAAAGAAATTCAGAAAGCAATTAAGGAATTAGGTTTTAAGCAACCAACCCCCATTCAAGAACAAACCATTCCTCATTTGATGGCTTCTGGCCAAGATATTATTGCCACTGCACAAACCGGCACGGGAAAAACAGCGGCTTTTGGATTACCTTCAATTCAACTAACTCAAATAGAAAATAAAAGAACACAAACACTAATTCTTTGCCCCACCAGAGAACTTTGTGTGCAAATTACAAGAGATTTAAATAGTTACTCCAAATATATAAAAGGAATAAATATTATTGCAGTTTACGGTGGTACAAAAATTGAAGCACAAATTAGGGCAATAAAAAAAGGTGCACATATTGTGGTAGGCACTCCCGGTAGAACAAAGGATTTAATAAAGCGAAAAAAATTAATTCTGGGGAGCGTAGAACGGGTAATTCTTGATGAAGCGGATGAGATGCTTTCCATGGGATTTAAGGAAGACCTTGAAGCAATCTTGGCAAAAACTCCAGATAAAAAACAAACACTTTTGTTCTCAGCAACCATGTCTAAAAGAATTATTTCTATAACTACAAAATATATGCACAATTCTATCAAGATTTCTGCTTCACGAATGAATTTGGGTGCTGAAAATGTGAAACATGTTTATTATATGGTTCATGCTTCGGATAGATATGAAGTATTAAAACGAATTGCTGACAGTAATCCAAATATATATGGAATTGCGTTTTGCCGAACTCGCAGAGAAACAAAAGATATTGCCAATAAATTGATGCATGATGGATACAGTGCTGACACCATTCATGGTGATTTATCCCAAGCACAACGAGATGAAGTAATGGGAAGATTCAGGAAGGGGAGGTTGCAGATATTGGTTGCTACTGACGTAGCTGCAAGGGGATTGGATGTAACAAATCTTACTCATATTATCAATTATAATTTGCCGGATGATCCAGAAGTGTATATTCATAGAAGTGGTAGAACGGGACGTGCAGGAAAAAGCGGAATATCAATTGCGATTATCCACACACGGGACATGAGAAAAATAAAGGATATTGAAAAATTAGCGGGGATTACATTTTCAAAAGAGTTAGTCCCCAGTGGTAAAGATATTTGTCAGAAACAGCTTTTTTCACTCATAGATAAAATTGAAAAAGTAAATGTTGATGAATCTCAAATTGAGCCATTTTTACCTGATATTTATTCAAAACTTGAATGGCTTGACAGAGAACAACTCATCAAGCATTTTGTATCCGCTGAGTTTAACAGGTTTTTATCTTATTATAAAAACTCAAGAGATGTTAATGTGTCAGGGCAAAAGAACAAACGAGAAAAACGTAAAAAAAGCGAACGGAGAAAAACACCTTTTTCCACTATTTATATAAATATTGGTTCAAAAAACAAACTGAATCCTGCCCGGTTAATGGGGTTAATTAATGAAGCTCTGGGGAATCTAAATGCTGTCATTGGAAAAATAGATATAAAAAATAAGTTTTCATTTTTTGAGATTGAAGATAAGAAAAAAGAAAAACTAATTAAGGGTTTTAAAAACGTAAAATTTGATGGCGTCTCAATATCGGTTGAGATATCTAATGAAAAACCACGAGATTCATTTTCAAGCGGAGTAGGAACCGGTAAAAAGAGAAAAAAGAGACGGGATCGAGATATCAAATTTAGAGGAAATAACTCCCGAAATAATAAAAGTAATCGTTGGAAGAGAAACAAAAAGAAATAATTTTACTTCTAAGAAATCACCAAATGAGAAAAGAAAATTTTAGAAATATTGCAATTATAGCTCACGTTGATCATGGAAAAACAACCCTTGTAGATGGCATGTTGAAACAAAGCGGCACTTTCCATGCACACCAAACAGTGGAAGAACGAGTTATGGACTCCATGGATCTTGAAAAAGAACGTGGAATTACCATTACAGCGAAAAATACAGCAATACATTATGAAAATGTAAAAATAAATATTATGGATACTCCGGGTCATGCAGATTTTGGAGGGGAAGTTGAACGAAGTTTAAATCTTGTTGACGGTGCATTATTGCTTGTGGATTCCAGCGAAGGCCCCCTTCCTCAAACCCGATTTGTTCTGAAAAAAGCACTTGATAAAGAGCTCCCCATTATTTTAATTATCAATAAGATCGATCGCAGTGATTCACGAATTGATGAGGTTATTAATGAGGTGTATGATCTATTCATCGATTTAGATGCGACAGACAATCAAATTGAATTTCCAATTCTCTACACAAATGCAAAAAAAGGTGTTGCTTACAAAAAATTAAAGGATGATTCAACATCACTCAAGCCACTTTTTGAAACAATCATATCTGAAATTCCGGGGCCGATTGCAGGGGATGAACATCTTCCACAATTCCTAATCACAAATTTAGATTACGATTCATATGTGGGACAGGTTGCAATAGGCCGCCTTAACAATGGTATTTTAGAAATGAATAAACCTTATTCAATTTGCGGGAAAGGTGGAATCACTCATAACCATAAATTTTCAGCAATTTACACTTTTAAAGGATTGGAAAAATTTCAAGTAGAAAAAGTAGAAGCCGGAGATATAATAGCCATTGCCGGTTTAGAAAACATTACCATCGGTGATACGGTTTCCTCTAATGAAGAGCCACTTCCATTACCAAGAATTCAAATTGATGAGCCAACAGTTTCAATGTTATTCTATGTAAACAATAGTCCTTTTGCAGGTAAAGAGGGAAAATTTCTCACAACAAGACACATCAGTGAACGACTGAACAAAGAAATGTTGAGCAATGTCTCTTTGCAGGTTTTACCCACAGAAAGAACCAACGTTTTTGAAGTTAGGGGACGTGGAGAACTCCAGATGGCGGTTTTAATTGAAACCATGCGCCGAGAGGGATACGAATTTATGGTGTCTAAACCTCATGTAATTACGCACAAAGAAAATGGCAAGGTTATGGAACCAATGGAAAAAGTATTTCTGGATATTCCTGAAGATAAAGTTGGTGTTGTAACTGAAAAATTATCCATACGAAAAGGGAGAATGACCAATCTTCAAAACCATGGACATGGTCGGGTTTCCATGGATTTTTCCATTCCATCCAGAGGGTTGATTGGATTTCGCAGTCAGTTTTTAACCGACACACAAGGTGCAGGAATCATGAATAAATTGTTTGATGGATATGCTCCGTGGTTTGGGCGGATTCCTCAAAGAAACAGCGGTGCGTTGGTAGCAGACAGATCCGGAAGAGTTACCACGTATGCTTGTTTAGGAATGTCGGATCGGGGGGAATTATTTATTAATGTAGGAACAGAAGTTTATGACGGAATGGTAATTGGAGAGAGAAATCGTACTGAAGATTTAGTTGTAAATATTATTCGAGAGAAAAAATTGACAAATATGCGAAGTGCAACATCTGATGCAACAGTTACCTTGCGCCCTCCGAGACAGCTTTCTTTAGATCAATCCATAGAATTTATTGCAGAAGATGAATTGGTGGAAGTAACTCCTGCTT
>CAZSIH010000084.1:0-8618 GCA_964606925.1 uncultured bacterium | reverse complement strand
TGTCGGAGTGGAGAGATTCGAACTCCCGACCCCCTGCTCCCAAAGCAGGTGCGCTAACCGGGCTGCGCTACACTCCGTGGGGTGAGCGATGGGACTTGAACCCACGGCCTCCTGGGCCACAACCAGGTGCTCTAACCTGCTGAGCTACGCCCACCATAGTCTTCAACAGAACCCTATTGAAGCTTATAAAATTAGATGGAATAATCGCCTTAAAACAAACGAAAACACCTATAAATATTAAATCAAATTCAACCGTAATTTCTCCCATGCGTCTGCTGAACAGGTACATTCAAAGGGAACTTTTTCTCCCCTTCTGTTATTCCCTACTCATCATTATTTTTATATTATTCACAAATTTCCTCTTGCGGGCAGTAGATCGCTTTTTAGGTAAGGGAATTGACCTGCCAATCATTTTAGAATATCTCTTTTTTAATTTAGCATGGATCGTTTCACTTGCTGTACCCATGGCTGTTCTCATCGCCGCACTAATGACTTTTGGCAGGATGAGTGAGGATAATGAAATAAATGCAATGAGGGCTTCAGGGATCAGCTTTCTTACCATCATCAGACCTGCAATTCTATTCGGAATTATTATCTGTATGATGTTGATCTACTTCAATAATTTTATCCTTCCGGAAATGAATTTCAGAGCACGATTGTTATCTGGAGATATTTACCGAAAACGACCGGGTCTAAATATCAATCCGGGACATTTCATAGATGATATTCCCGATTACAGCATGATCATCCGGGGGAAAAAAGATGATGTGATGGAAGATGTCCGCATTTTCAGTAAAAATAACAGGGATGTTCAAACCAGTATTCATTCAAAAACCGGAACCTTATCCACCATTGATGATGCAATTATTCTTACGTTATTTAATGGTGAGATTCATGAAATGGATTTGAAGAATTACGAGAATTACCGCCGGATTGAATTTATGAAGCATGTGATCACCGTTCCTGCAGACGACCTGCTTCTGAATCGCAGGGATTCTTCCAGCCGTACCGATCGGGAAATGGACATACCCACAATGATAGAAAGAAAAAAATATTATCATGATCGAATTGAGAAAATCCATCATCGACTGGCACGGTCGTTTGAAAGAGCCACAGGAGACAGCATTTTTCCGGCATCAGTACAGGCAGGAACAGAATTAATTGCTGGATACAAATCCCTGATGGAAGGCGACACGACATTGTCCCACCATGAAAAGCAAAGAAAGTTGAGACGATTATCCCGGTTGGAAAGCCAAGTGAAAAATGAACATAACCTGATAAAAAATTATTCCCGAAACATCAATAAATACGGTGTGGAAATTCATAAGAAATTTTCATTGCCATTTGCCTGCATTCTTTTCGCCATAGCCGGAACCAGTCTGGGTGTTCTCACAAAAAAAGGAGGGTTTGCCATCGGAACCAGCTTGAGCCTTGGTTTTTTCATCGTGTATTATATTTTCCTTATTGGCGGGGAAGACATGGCGGACAGAAATATAGTGAGTCCATTTGTTGGATTGTGGACACCAAATATAATTTTAATGGTCATCGGTCTTTATTTGACTCTCCATACTGTACGGGAACAGGCTCCATTCAGATTTCCTAAACTGTTTAGGAAAAAAGATGAAGAAAATTAAATGGTTAAACACAGAGAAGTTGATTTTTATAACCCTCTTTTTCTCCCTTTAATATGAGAGATTTTATTCAGGTGAATAATTCAAGTCCCTGTCTCCAATGGGAGGATTATTGTACGGTTCATACGATAATTCAATTCAGGAGTAAAAAATGAATGAGTTGTGTTTATCTCAAATTTCTAAATTAATACTCAAATCAATTCCCTCCACTTGTCATTCCCGCAATAGCGGGAATCCAGACAAACATTTATCGCAACGTCAATCATCATATCCGGTAATCAATCATCCCTGGATTCCTGCTCTCCGTTTCACTACGGCAGGAATGACAAATCGTTGTTATTCGTTTTGTGTTTTATAGTCATGATTAAATTAAATGATACCTATGAAAAACCATTGAAATGGTTAAAATACTTGAGTAATTGTAACCCACGAATTAATTCGTGGGTTAATCAGTGTGATGTTAATTGAAACCGTTTCAACGGTTTATCGTAATTGTGAGTTTTGCAATGGAATCTGTATATTAATCTTGATTAAATTCGTTATTTAAGACAAAACTTATGAACACGTCCAAAATCATATCCCGGAAACAAAAAGGATTTTCCGCACCCAAACATGAATTAGAATCCTTCATTCATAACTACGTTCAAGGTCATGTGTCTGATGCAGAAATGACAGAATGGCTGAAAGCAGTTTTTGAAAATGGAATGGAAGCAGAAGAACTTAGTGATTTTATTGAAATTATGGTGAATTCCGGTAAACGGTTGGATTTTTCACATCTGAATACGTTTGTTGCCGATAAACACAGTACCGGCGGAGTGGGTGATAAGATCTCTCTCATTCTTGCGCCTCTTCTGGCTGCTGCAGGAATGGCAATTCCTATGATCAGCGGAAGGGCTTTGGGGCATACTGGGGGAACATTGGACAAATTGGAATCCATCCCGGGATTTTCCACAGATCTTTCGTTAACCCAATTTCAAAAACAAGTTGAAACTATCGGGATTTCCATGATCGGACAAACCAATGAGATCTGTCCCGCTGATAAAAAAATGTACGCTCTTCGGGATGCAACGGGAACGGTTGAATCACTTCCGCTTATTGTCGGTTCAATTATGAGTAAAAAAATCGCAGAGGGATTGAACGGACTGGTATTGGATGTGAAAACCGGAAACGGTGCATTCATGAAAACACATGACGATGCACAAAAATTGGGAGATCTGCTTAAAGAAGCAGGAGAAAACTCCGGGATTCAGACGGATGTGGTTTTTTCTAATATGAACCAACCTCTGGGAAAATTTTCCGGATGCTGGTGCGAAGTAAAAGAAGCGATTGAGTGCCTCAATGGAAAAGGTCCGGAAGATACGGTTGAACTCACTCTTGAATTGTCTTCAAAATTAATGGTTCAGGCAAAACTGTCGGAAACAACAGAGGTAGGAAAAAAGTTTCTTAAAAATTTATTAAACAATGGAACTGCTTTTTCAAAGTTTATTGAAATGGTTGAGGCTCAGGGCGGAGATACACATTCACTTCTCAATCAGGAAAAAGTTCATATTCCATCGGAAGAAATTATAATTAAATCTAAAAAAACCGGTTATGTGGAATTCATGGATACGTATTCAATCGGAATTGCCTGTGCGTTTGCAGGGTGCGGTTATGTTCAACCTGACGATAAAATAGATCCTTCCGCAGGTTTGGAATGTTTTGCAAAGGTAGGAACTGAAGTTGAAGAGGGCGATCCTTTATTCCGGATCTTTAACTCGAATAAATCAAAATTAACTGATGCGGAATATAAACTAGATAAGGTGGTGAAAATTGGAGAATCCAAAAGAACGGAACAATTGATCTTCAATTCTTAATTTAGATTATTACCGATCCTTATGCACCCTGCATTCATCCGCAGGTTGAGTTCCTTCAATAAAAATTTCTTTTTCCACAGGGCACTGTCCCAATGGTAGTTTTTTTGATACGGAACAAATCTCAACAGTCTTAACATCATCAGGGCGATTAAAGTCTGTGTTCCTCAATTCCAGGGTCTTATATGCTTCCCGCATGAATCTCGCCCAGACAGGAAGTGCTACCCTGCTTCCGTCCTGTTTTTTACCCAGGCTGATGGAATAATCATCAATACCAAACCAGACTCCTGCAACCAGATGAGGTGTAAAACCCACAAACCAAGCGTCACTATATCCCTGAGTTGTCCCTGTCTTTCCCGCTGCCGGTGCATAAAATTTATATTTCCACCGGGCACTTCCTCCTGTGCCTGCATCCACGACTGTTTTCAATAAATGTGTCATTATATAACTCGTTGATGGTCGGAGTACTTCTTCCTGTTTTGGAAAAAATTCTTTTATAATGTTTCCATACCGATCTTCTATCCGTGTAATAGCAAAAGGTTGTGAATAAATTCCTCCGTTTGAAAAAACTCCGTATGCAGAGACTATATCCAGCGGAATTACTTCCGATGTTCCCAAGGCAATGGCATCAACTGCACGAATATCCGTTGTGATTCCAAGCCGTTGTGCAGTATTTTTTACTTCCTGTGCAGGGACTATTTCCTGAACCAACCGAACGGAAATTAAATTTAAGGATTTCCTTAATCCTTCCCTGAGTGTTGTCAATTCACCAGTACTGTCATCATAATTCCTTGGCATCCATTTTTCCCATTCCCCTTTGGAATTTTGGACATTAAGAACAACCGGCTGATTCAGCAATTGTGTGGTTACAGGTGAATTATTGTCAATAGCTGTGGCATATACAAACGGTTTAAAAACCGAACCGGGCTGACGTTTGGCTTGTACGGCTCGATTAAACTGGTCATGATAATCCGGTCGTCCACCGACCATCGCAAGAATTCCTCCTGTATTTGGATCAAGTGCTACAAACGCTGTTTGTACCAAAAGCTGTTCCCTCAATTCCTTATATAATTCCGCTTCGCCCTGCATCATTAACCGCACAGAATCTTCTGGGTAAATACCAAAATATCCTAATTTTGAAAATTCATCTTCATCGTTAAACAACCTTCGGTTTAATGCTTCCTGATTCTTCTCAACTGATTTCATCACCATTTCTTCAGCTATTTCCTGAAGCCTTGAATCGAGAGTTGTATATACTTTTAGTCCATCCCTGTAAATATTGATTTCTAATTCTTCATCTATTTTTTCCAGAGAACGCCGGACATATTCCGTAAAATAAGGAGCTTTTCCCGGGAGAGGTTCGTCAATGATACTTTCCAATCCCTTATTAAAATTATAATTATAATCTTCAATATCAATGAGTTCCTGATCCAGCATTAGCTTCAAAACAGTGTTCCTGCGAACTAATGCTTTTTCCGGATATCTGATGGGAGAATAATTTGCAGGGGAAGGCAGGAGTCCCACTAAAAGTGCGGATTCATCCAATGTCAATTCCGATGCTGATTTCCCGAAAAACCGTTTGGCGCCGGATTCTACCCCATAAGTCCCGTGTCCAAAATGCACGGTGTTAAGATACATTTCAAGAATTTCATCTTTTGTGTATGTTCGTTCTATCTGAATGGCGGTGATGACTTCCTTCAATTTCCGTGTAATATTGTCTTCAAATCCAATGGATTTGTAAAGATTACGAGCCAACTGCTGGGACAAAGTGCTGAATCCCTGACGATAGCTCAAAGAAAGCACATTCACAATAACAGCTCTGGCAACACTTCTCAGGGAGATACCCCAATGCTCCCTAAATCTCCGGTCTTCCGATGCAATAGTTGCCTGCCTCATATGCTGTGGAATGTCACCCAACTCGGTGAAGACTCGTTTAAGAAAAAACAATTCGTGAAGAACCACTCCATCACTGGAATAAATTCGTGTGACTAAGTCCGGATCAAAGTTTTCCAGTTTTTCCAATGATGGAAGGTCCCGGGATAAAATCCAAATATAGATTCCTCCAATGAATCCTATTCCAAAAATCAGAATGAGGCAATGGAAAATTATTTTTCTCATGGGGAACCAGATTTCATTAATTTAAGGTATAGTAAATAAGTAAGGTGTGTTTACAAAACACCATACGGCGTAGAGAAATTACAGTTCCGTTTTTTCTATGAGGGAGAAATCATATTTTCCGGCTGAATCAATCGGTCAAATTCCTCACCGGTCAAAAATCCCAATTCGATTATGGCTTCCCGTAATGCTGTTCCGTCCTTGTGAGCCTTTTTCGCCGCTTGTGCCGCTTTGTCATATCCAATATGGGGATTCAATGCTGTGACCAGCATGAGTGAATTGTGTAGATTATCGTGAATTCTTTTTTCGTTGGCTTTTAGTCCGTCCACTGCATTTTTACGAAATGAATCACATGCATCCGCTAAAAGGGTGATGGATTGTAAAATATTAAATGCCAGCACAGGTCGAAATACATTCAGCTCAAAATGTCCGTTTGCCCCTGCTATCATTATTGTTGTGTCATTTCCCATAACCTGAGTACATACCATGGTCATGGCTTCACATTGAGTGGGGTTCACCTTTCCCGGCATGATGGAACTGCCCGGTTCATTTTCCGGTAAACTCAATTCACCAATTCCTGACCGGGGTCCGCTGGCAAGGAGCCGAATATCGTTAGCGATCTTAAATAATGACCCTGCCAATGTCCGTAATGTTCCTGATAATTCAACGATACAATCCTGCCCAGCCATTGCTTCAAATTTGTTAGAAGCCGAAACGAATTGGAATCCGGACAGTTGACTTATATCTTCAGCCATTTTTTCCGCATATCCTTCCACAGTGTTCAACCCCGTTCCCACGGCAGTCCCGCCTACTGCAAGTTCTTTGCAATCAGTCAGTCCTCTTTTTATCCGGGCAATTCCATGTTCCACCATGGATGAATATCCCGAAATTTCCTGCCCTAAACTCAAAGGTGTAGCATCCTGAAGATGGGTCCGTCCTAATTTTATGATGGAAGAAAATTCATTGGCTTTTTTGTCCAAAGATTCCCGTAATTTTTCCAGTGAAGGAAGCAAACGTTTACTACAGCTCATGACTGCCGCAACATTAATTGCGGAAGGAAATGTATCATTGGTGGACTGGGATTTATTTACATGGTCGTTGGGATGAACCGGATCTTTAGATCCCATTTCACCGCCCAGAATCTCGATGGAACGATTGGCAATCACTTCATTAAAATTCATGTTGGTTTGAGTACCGCTCCCTGTCTGCCACACAACCAGAGGGAAATGCTCATCCAATTTACCGCTAATGACCTCATCACATGCTTCTGAAATTGCATCCCTGAGTGTTGGATCAAGTAAACCCAGAGTGGTATTGATTCGTGCCGCAGCTTTTTTTAATATTCCATAGGCACGGATAAATTCATGGGGGAAATGTTCTTTTCCTATTTTGAAATTTTTAAGGGACCTCTGTGTTTGTGCTCCCCAATACACAGAAGAAGGAACCTGAATTTCTCCCATGGAATCTTTTTCACTTCTCATTGCGCTGCCTTTAGAAGAATTCATTTTTCCTCCATCTCCTGGGAAATAAATTATCCTCCCTCTTGTTTGTTCTGTTTTCTCAGTGGTTTTGGAGGAAGATTCATAATTTCCTCATGAAAGACATGTCCAAGATGTTCTACAATATCTAAAATGCTGATCATTCCTTTCGGGTAATTTTTTTTATCAACAATTGGAATATGTCTGAACCCGCCATCCACCATCATATTCAATGCGAAAGAAACGGGATCTTCCATTCTGAGAGTGCCGGGATGGGGAGTCATAAAATCCTTCAAACTTGACGTACTGAAATCCAGTCTTTTTCCCAATACGCTCAATACAATATCTCTTTCGGTGAAAATTCCTGTTATCTTTTTATTTTTTGTTAAAACAATACAACTGGTGGAATGCTTTTTGAACGCCTTAAAAGCTTTATCAAGGGTCGTATCCTCTTCAAGAGAAATGCATTTTTTTGCAAGAGTCCTAATTGGATCTTTTAAATGAATGGCAGCAGAAACTTCAGGATCTATCCGAGCTTCATTCTCATCCATTTGAGTTAATTCATCATCAAAAATATCTATCATATTTCACCTCTACACTTTCCAAGTATGACCGTTCCGGAACAAAGTGTCCAAATCCCCTTCGCCCTGAGAATTGATCGCTTTTTCCATTTGATCAAGAAGGAGTTTTTCATACGGAGGTTTTTCTTCTCGGTAAATGACACCAAGGGGTGTTGGATATCCGTCCTTGTGAGTTAATTCACTTAAAAGCAGTCCCTGGGTTTTATTAGTCTCATCATGAACCAATATATCATCAATTGGAGACGTTCCTCCAATTTCGACGACTTCCAATTTTGCTCCTGCAAGACGCATTCCCTTATTTTTTTCTTTCCCAAAGATCATGGGTTTCCCCTGTTCTAAAATTAACTGGGTTTCCATTTTTAATTCCCGGTCGGTCAGGTTAGCGAAAGCTCCATCATTAAACACCCAGCAATTCTGGTATATTTCTACAAAAGAAGTACCTGAATGCTGATGAGCTTCCTTTAATAATTTTTGTAAATGTTTTTGTTCCCTGTCAATTCCACGGGCAATGAATGTCCCTCCCGCACCCAACGCAAGTTGAGGTGGATTAAAAGGATAATCCACACTTCCGAATGGTGTAGATTTTGAGATATGTCCCTGGGCAGATGTAGGGGAGTATTGTCCTTTGGTTAATCCGTACACCTCATTATTAAACAGCAAAATGTTAATATCCAGGTTCCGTCTTAAAATATGGATAAAATGATTTCCACCTATACTCATGGCATCACCATCTCCGGTGACAACCCAAACAGAAAGATCCGGATTTGCTAATTTCGCACCTGTGGCTAACGGTGTGGCTCGACCGTGAATTGAATGGAATCCAAATGTATCCATGTAGTAAGGGAATCTGCTGGAACATCCGATTCCTGATACGATAAGAAAATTTTCCTTGGGTACCCCCAAATCGGGAAATACTTTCTGAACCTGAGCAAGAATGGCATAATCTCCACACCCGGGACACCA
>CAZSIH010000083.1:0-8802 GCA_964606925.1 uncultured bacterium | reverse complement strand
AGTGGTTGAGGGCTCTGAACAAAATTTCAAAATAACAACTCAGCAAGATTTCCAATTCGCAGAAATGCTTTTAAAGGAAGGTAGATGAAAGCAGTAATCCTGGCAGCTGGTATAGGTTCAAGATTGGGGATTTCTGACCCAAAACCACTGGCAAAATTGAAAAATGGAGAATCTATTTTACAACGACAGTTTGCTTATTTGTCTGAATATCTGGGTATGAATAACATCATAGTAATAGTTGGGTATAAAAAAGAATTGATTATGGAATCCTTTCCAAACCTGCTGTATGTGTATAATGATTTTTATGATACTACAAATACATCTAAGTCTCTTTTAGCTGGATTAAACAAAATTGATGAAGAGGATGTTCTATGGCTCAATGGAGATGTAGTTTTTGAAAAGGAATTGCTCCTGCAAATTATTCAATGTCCACAATCATGCATGGCAGTAAATACCAATTCTGTTGGAGAAGAAGAAATAAAATATAATCTGTCTGAAGATGGCAGTATTAAAGATGTTTCTAAAGCTGTCAACCCGGCACTTGGGGAGGCTGTTGGTATCAATAAAATAATTATATCGGACTTACATCAATTTAAAGCGAATTTGGAAAAATGTCATAACCAAGACTATTTTGAAAAAGCGCTGGAATTATCTATACAGGATGGTATGAATGTACTTCCAGTTGATATCAGCGATTTTCTTTGTATGGAGATCGATTTTATTGATGATCTAAAAAATATAAATAATCAATTAAAATTAGGTAAATAAATAAGAAAAGCTATGGAACAAAAACTCGTTTATATAGGTCTGGCTGCAGATTTAATTCACCGGGGTCATCTGAATATTATCGCACAAGGCTGCAAGGTGGGCAAAGTGACTATTGGTTTATTAACGGATGAAGCTATTGCAGGGTATAAACGACTGCCTTTGATTGCTTTTAAGGAGCGAAAAGTGATTGTTGAAAATTTAAAGGGTGTCGAGAAAGTAATTCCACAGAAAACGCTTGATTATATTCCCAATTTAATTAAACTAAAACCTGATTTTGTTGTGCATGGCGATGATTGGAAAACGGGGATTCAAAAGGAAGTACGCCAGCGTGTAATTGATGCATTGGCTAAATGGGGAGGAAAACTAATTGAACCCAAATATACAGAAGGGATTTCTTCAACTGATTTAATAAGCGCAGTAAAAGCTCAGGGGATTACTCCTGGAATGCGAATGAAAACTCTTAGAAGATTAATTGAGGCAAAACCTATTGTCCGGATTTTGGAGGCACATAATGGCATATCAGGTCTGATTGCTGAAAAAACCAAAATCAAAAAGGATGGAATAATAATTGAATTTGATGGAATTTGGGAAAGCAGTCTCACAGATTCAACAGCCAAAGGCAAACCCGATACTGAGTTGGTTGATTTTTCTTCCCGTTTTTCTACAATTGAAGAAATATTGGAAGTAACAACCAAACCAATAATAGTGGATGGTGATACCGGCGGGAGAATTGATCATTTCAAATTCAGGGTAAAAACGCTAGAGAGGTTAGGTGTTTCAGCTATTATCATTGAAGATAAAATTGGTGACAAGCGGAATTCACTTTTTGGAACAACTATACCTCAGGCACAGGATTCAATTGAACATTTTTCACAAAAGATTAATGAAGGGAAAAAATCTCAGATAACCGAAGATTTCATGATTATTGCACGTGTAGAAAGTCTGATTTTACAAAAAGGAATGGATGATGCACTGATTAGAACAAAAGCATATATAAAGGCCGGTGCGGATGGAATAATGATTCACAGTAAAAATAAGGATGGAAAAGAAATAATTGATTTTTGTAATCATTACAAAAAATTTAAGAACAAGGTTCCCCTCATAGTTGTCCCTTCAACTTACGCACACATGACAGAAAAAGAATTACAGAAAATAGGTGTAAATGTAATTATTTATGCAAACCATTTATTGCGCTCAGCATATCCATCAATGGTAGATACGGCGAAATCTATATTGGAAAATAGTCGGAGCAAAGAAGCCTCAGACGATTTTTGCATGTCTATAAAAGAAATTATTACTCTCATACCTGAGGTGAATTGATGGCAATTAATCCAATAGAATTTTACAATGAAATTGCCAAACATGGGATTGAATTATTCACCGGAGTCCCAGATTCTTTGCTAAAAGAATTTTGTCTCTGTGTTGAGGACCGGATGTCAAAGAATACACACATCATCACGGCCAACGAAGGAAGCGCCATTGGAATTGCTGCCGGACATTATTTAGCGAAAAAATCAATCCCGCTGGTTTATATGCAGAATTCCGGATTGGGAAATGCAATAAATCCCCTCCTTACACTGTGTGATCCGGAAGTGTATTCCATTCCTATGCTGCTCATGATTGGTTGGCGTGGTGAACCGGGAGTTAAAGATGAACCTCAACACGTCAAACATGGAATGATCCAAATTAAATTGATGAAAACATTAGGTATACCATTTGAAATAATATCTAAGAATGATTTGGATTATAAATCAAAAATTTCAAAATGCATCGAAACAGCTAAAAGTGAAAACAGACCCACAGCTTTATTAATTAAAAAGGGGACATTTGGTAAATATAATACTGATTCTTCAGGAACTAAAGAACAGCGAATAAAACGGGAAAAAGCCTTGGAAATCATATTAGATAATCTCGATGGGAATACCATCGTTGTTTCCACAACGGGAAAAACATCCAGAGAAATTTTTGAAATTCGAGAAAAAAGCGCTCAAACCCATGAACAGGATTTTCTTACCGTTGGTTCCATGGGCCATTGTTCATCCATCGCTTTGGGAATTGCTTTGATTAAACCTCATCGAAATGTCGTTTGCATTGATGGAGACGGCGCTATGCTGATGCATCTGGGTAGTCTCACATCTGTTGCAAGTTTGAAACCAAATAATTTTCGTCATATTCTTATGAATAACGAAGTCCATGAATCTGTGGGTGGACAAGAGACAGCGGCAAAAGACGTTGATTTATCCGCCGTTGTAAAAGCAATGGGAACCGATAAAATGTTCCAAGCTGAATCATTATCAGAAATAAAGTCAATAATTACAGAATTTTTATCCTGTCCCGGTCCGTCATTTCTTGAAATAAAAATTCGTCCCGGTTCTCGAGATGATTTGGGAAGACCCACTATTAAACCTGCAGATAATAAAGAAAATTTTATGAAATTCCTTGAAATTTAATTTTCTCATACTATGTCTACTTATTTTAATCCTGTAAAAATTATTTATACAGAAAATTGGTTCCATGAATTAAAAAGGAGCCAAAATAATTTGGATATGTCCAATCCAATAATTATAACATCTCCTGGAAATAGAAAGAGATTACACCTTGATTCAGAATTTAACCCGGTTTCAATCTTTAGTAACATCAGACAAAATCCTAATTTTGTTGATTGTGATAATGTTATAAAATTTTGCAAGGGGATGAATTATGATGGAGTTATTGCCCTGGGGGGAGGTTCTGTCATGGATTTGGCTAAAGTTGTTTTGGCTCATTTATCTCTTGGAAAAACCGATATTATTGATTTAATTGAACATAAGAAAAAATACCCAAAATTTATTCCGTCTATTTTTTTACCCACAACCCATGGCACAGCAAGTGAAGTCACCATGTGGGGAACGGTCTGGGATAAGAAAGAGAAAAGAAAATATTCAATTTCTCATCCTAAACTTTACCCAAACACCGCCATTTTAGATGGGAATTTAACTTTAACTCTTCCAATGGAAATTTCAATTACAACTGTTTTGGATGCATTGAGCCATAGTTTTGAATCCATTTGGAATAAAAATGCAAATATAAAATCAACAGAGAATGCAATAACCGCCATTTGTCTAATCATTGAGAATTGTGCCCAGCTTAAGAAAAGGTCAAATGACTTAGCAATACGGAATAATCTTCTCAAAGCATCCACAACTGCTGGGTTGGCATTTTCAAATACAACAACGGCTGCTGCACATTCCATCAGTTATCCTTTAACTATTCGTTATGGAATTCCCCATGGGATTGCATCATCCATCAGTTTAATTCCATTATTAAAAATAAATGGCAAATATATACAAGAGTCTTTAGATAAAATATGTCATGTTTTGGATTTAAATTATGCTGAACTCAATCAAAAAATTAAAAACATACCAGAAGGCATAATTCCATTTACCTTAGCTGAATGGGGAATTGCTAAAAATGAACTTCCAATATTGGCAAAGGAATCATTTACAAAAGGTCGAATGGATAATAATATTGTTGATCTAACAGAAGAAAATGTAAATAATATTCTTATGAGTATTTACTAACATATAATTCTATTACTTCCTTGTTTTTCATGTGCTTAACTAGTCTTGACCCTAAAAATAAATATTGTTCAATGATAAATAAAAACATTTCTATTATTTGCCAATGTCTTACCTCTGCAAAAATTCCTCATATCGTAGGAGGTTCTTCATATATAGGTTTAACAACTGGGGAGCTAAATAAATATACAAATAATGTGACATTGTATATATTCAATTATAATCCATTTAAAATAATTCCTCTTTTTTTTAGTTTATTAAAGGAAAAAATACTTTTAAAACCAAAATTGAAATTAGGCCATTTACGATTTAAACTACGGAAAAAAAACTCCTTATTTAGTAAAAACTTTGAATATTACACCCTATTCCCAGGTAAGATTGAAAATAGTAGTTATAAATTTTTTATTGGAGGCCGATATATTTATTTCAATACTAAGGATTTAAATGAAAACAATATTTCTAAAATTGAAATAAATAATCATACTTATTCACTTCCATGTAATTATAAAGAATTTAAGGCTAAATATAGTGCTAATCTGTATTCAGAAATTTATCCATATTTTTCAGTGTCCCTTGATAATAAAACAGAAATACAAGGCGTTAATCTTCTTGAAGAGGTTGTCAGTAAGTTGAAAGAGTGTGGATGTATTTACTGGCTCGATGGTGGGACTTTACTTGGTGCAGTACGAGATAAAAAATTAATCCCATGGGATCATGATTTAGATGTTGGAATTAAATATGAAAGCGATGATGTTCTTGATAAATTAATCTTACAATTGAGAAAAAAATATTATATTAGAGCTTTACCTTTCTCTAGGGAGAAAAATATATGGCGCCTGGGAAAATATAGAATCATTAAAGTGCATCCTCGAAAAAACCTGTTTTTTTATTCTAAGCTATGTTTAGATATTTTCATTTTTTATCGTGAAGTTCTTGGTACAACTAATCAGTTGGTCTATAAATATAGTGTCTTTAATAAAAATGCATATTATGATCATAATCTGCTGGATGAATTAAGTAATATTTCATTCTATGGTCGCAACTATTCGATCCCAAGCAAGACAAATGATTATCTAGAAGCAAAATATGGTAAAAATTGGAAAGTGCCAAAAGAAAAATGGAATGTGGTCACAGATGATGGTTCAATAATCAGATAAACTTATCTTTGTTGAATTCGGTTAAAAAAATTCATTTCATTGGCAGAAGACAGGGAATATTTCCATTTTCGAATTCAAAATGGTTTTTAGAAAATTCCCGTAATGGAGAATTAGCCGGAATTAGAAAAATTCCTGAACTCCAGATAGTAAATTCAATAAAAAAATCTGATATAATTTTCATCCGCAATAAACCTGAGAGTACAACTGATAACCAAATTCAAAAAATGGAGTTAATAATTAAAGATGTAAGGATTGATAGATTGGTTATAAATGATGTGCAGAACTTTTTTAAAATTGACAATAAGGATCTTACTTTTGATAATTGGAAAAAAAATAATGTGAAATGCCCCGATTATTGTATGCTTAACCCTCTTGATATAAATAAATCGTTGGAAAAAATAAAAAAAATGTTATCAAGTAAAGAATCAGTTCTTTTGCGAATTAATAATAGAACTGGCGGTACGGCTATGGTTAAAGTTGACCGCAATTATTCTGAAGAAAACATCATTAATAAATTAAAAAGACTTAATTCTAATGTTATTAATTATAGAAATATAAGAGCCAAGACAAATATTTTAGCCGTAGAACATATCAATAATGGGAATGGGGATTATACACATGCGTTCAGAGCTCATATAATTGAAGATAAAATCATCAGTTTTTATGTTGCCATCAGTAAAACATTGGTGGTGAGTATGTCCAAATTGACATTTGATGATTTGGAAGAATTTATTAGAATAAATTCCAAATTTATTGAATTAATGCAAGATACGGTATTTAGAAAAAAAATTTTAAAGGCTATGCAATCAATTACAAATATGGGGGCAGTTGATTTTCTTCTTGTAAATGATGAGCCTATATTTTTGGAAATAAATCCTATTTGGAAAGGTAATTTCTTTGAAAAAAATTTTGGGAATAATAAAATTCTCTTAGATTGGTTTTATAATAAACCCGATTTAGAAAAAGTCATCCCTAATGTATTTCAATTTAAATCCCCAATTCAGTATTGGAAAAATTTCTACACTATCTTACAAAATAAGTGTTAGCATTAGTAACAAAAAATATTGGTGTAGGTAATGGTACATCTTTATCTGCGCTGGATGTACTGGCATCATTGGGTCAAATTGAACCTGACTTGGTGTTAATCAATCTTTATAAAAATACTCTTCCTCAGAAATTGGACGGGATAAAAGTAAACTATACTCAATCTTATTTAAGCCCAAGATCAATTGAACTGACTAATAAAGCCAAACTAAAATGGATAGGAAACAGGATTGCAAAACCTTATCTATTGAACAAATTAAAAGCAATTTCTCCAAAAATGACATTTATTAATTCCATGGGAAGTCATTCCTTATGGAAACCGATTAAAGAAAAATATAATTGGTCCGGAACTTTAATTGTTCGGGAATCGCCTCAGCTTTATAATAAAAGTTCTTTTTCAACTATTTTGAAGCGTTTCAATTATTATGAAAATTATATTTTTGTTTCGGATATTGTACGAAAAAAATGGCTTGAATATAATGAAGTAGATGAAGGAAAAAGTTTTTATATCCCAAATTGTGTTTGGGAAGAAAGAGTTGAAAAAATATCAAAAATATCAAAAGCTAAGGTAAAAAAAAAGCTGTTTGGTGGTGATGGTCAGTTTATTGCAATTTGCACAGGAGAGGTTAAATATCGTAAGGGGCAAGATATAATTATTGATAATTTGAAATTAATTTGTGATCTAATTCCAAATTTCAAATTATTGTTATTAGGCCGACAAAATCAGACTTTTGTAAAAGAATTAATAAAATCTTTGAAAAAAATGGTTTTAGAGGATAAGGTTGAATTTATTTCTCATCAACCAAATGCCCTTGAATATATTTATGCAGCGGATGTACTTATACAACCGTCACGGTCCGAAGCGCTTCCTCGAACTATTCTGGAAGCAATGGCTTTAAAAACTCCAATTATTGCATCAGACGTTGACGGAATACCGGAACTTGTAGAAGATCAAAAATCTGCAATTTTATTTTCTCTGTCTAATATTGATAAAATGAATAAGGGCATTTATTCAATCTATTCCAACGATGTGTTCAGACATAATATTACCCAAAATGCCAGCACAAGATATTGGGGAAGTTTCTCAAGAGAAAACCATATACAAAAATATACTGATTTTGTAAATCAGCTACCCCATGCATAAACGAAATGAAATCCTGATTATTGGAAACGGTCGATCCGTTTTAGATAATTCATTTGGAGAAAAAATAAACCAATTCCCAGTCATAGGTCGTATTAACAATTATTCTACAATAGAATTCGAAGAATATGTCGGCCATAAAACGGATATTTGGTTTAACGGTGCAAATCAGAATTTAAAAAAACGGAAAGAAATGCCAAAAGAGGTTGTGGTTTTTATCCCGGTGGAAATACTGCAGCGGAAAAAAGAAAAAGTACATGATAGAATTACTAAACGGCTTTACATTCCCAAAGAAAAATATTCACTTGTACCCCTTGATACAATGGAAAGATATGAAAAATATTTAGATGTAAAAAGACCGACTACAGGAACTAGTTCTATTCTTTGGGGATTGGAAAATTTTGAAAAAGTATTCATCCACGGCTTTGATTTTTTCATAGATTCCAAGACACATTACAATGAAAATATTATAATCAAATGGTTAATTGATTGGGGCATAAATAAAAAAGCGGGGAAACATAACATGATCGCAGAAAAGCAATATATAGACAAACTGATACGGGAAAATAAAGTGACTCCATTAAAGGAAAATCTGCAGCAATGATCACCGCCTTTATCCCTGCTCGCGGCGGCAGCAAGACTGTTCCGGGAAAGAATATAAAGGAATTTGCCGGGAAACCGCTCATCGTCCACAGTATCGAATTTGCATTACAATCTAAACTAATCGAAGAAGTGATGGTATCAACAGATAATTCCAAAATTGCCAGAATAGCCAATTCTGCCGGAGCAAGGGTTATTAACCGCCCGGAAGAATTGGCTACTGATACAGCCACTACCGAAAGCGTCATTGACCACTATTTAAATAAATTTTCTAAAAAACCGGAAATTGTGGTGCTACTCCAGGCTACAAGTCCCCTGCGGCCAAAGGAATCGCTGGATAAAGCCTTAACACATTTCACGAATGGTGGATATGATTCACTATTGAGTATCTCCCCTACCCACCGCTTCTTCTGGCGGGTAAAGAATGATGATACTGCCTATGCGGAATATGATTATTTGAACCGCCCACTTCGTCAGGATATGAAGTTAGAGGATATGCGGTATTTGGAAAACGGTTCGCTTTATATTTTTTCTC
>CAZSIH010000082.1:0-8876 GCA_964606925.1 uncultured bacterium | reverse complement strand
CACTCAAACAGCCGTAAATACATATTCTATTATATTCTTCTAACTTATAGTAAATGCTGACGTTACGCCAACAAATACTCTCTTTTTCATCATGGTTATACTGCAATAATATCCGTATAAACATTTCCTCGTTTTTCATCAGTTACGGATAAATTCCTTGCAGAAGGTTGTTCGTAACCCGATTTCCTCATCGGAAAAAACCCGGTTATGAGGGAGATTGATTCGATTTTTTTTGAAATGTCTCTTTTTGGACGGTTGTAATTTTTATTTTCCCCTTTTCGGCATCTACTTTAATCATATCATCTAATAAGACTTCGTTATCCAAAAGCATTTCGGAAATGGGATCTTCTAATGAGGATTGAACTTCCCTGTATAAATTCCGTGCACCATATTCCTGGCTGAAACCGTGGTCCACCATGGCAGTCTTGGCTTTTTTTGTAATGGATATTTTTACTCCCATATCAGTTAAATTCTTTATCAAATCTTTCAGGAAAAGGTCTATTATTTTCAGTGCATCTTTTTTCATTAAAGGATTAAACACAATTGTCTCATCCACTCGGTTGATAAATTCCGGGTTGAAAGTTGATTTCATTTTTTCTAAAACACTTTCTTTAATTTTAGTAGAATTGAACCCGTTTTTTTCATTACCAAAACCAAATGAATTCGATTTTAGATCTTTCGTTCCCAGATTTGATGTCATGATAATGATCGAGTTTTTAAAATCTATTTTTCTGCCGAGACCGTCTGTTAATATACCTTCATCAAACAACTGCAATAATAAATTAAAAATATCCGGGTGCGCTTTTTCTATTTCATCAAAAAGAATTACCGAAAATGGATTTCTTCGAATCTGTTCGGTCAGTTTTCCACCTTCTTCATATCCTACATATCCCGGAGGAGCACCAATAAGCCGTGAAACAGAAAATCGTTCGCCGTATTCAGACATATCTAATTTTACAAGTGCTTCCTGTCGGTTGAACATGTGGTCTGCCAACACTTTCGCTAATTCAGTTTTTCCAACTCCTGTAGGACCAAGAAAAAGAAAAACACCAATAGGACGTGAGGGATTTTTTAATCCGGTTCTTGCTCTCCTGATTGCCCGTGTAAGACAATGAATTGCTTCATCCTGAGCTACTATTTTCTTACCTAATTCGCTCACCATATTCAGCAATTTATGAGATTCAGATTGGGCAACTTTATTAACTGGGATCCCTGTCATTTGTGCTACGACATCCGAAATCATTTCTTCTGTTATCTGCACCGGATGTTTTTCTTCCTCCTTATTCCACTTTTTTTGTGCTTTTCTCAGTTTTCGTTGAAGTTTTTGCTCTGAGTCTCTCAAGGCAGCAGCTTCTTCAAATTTTTGTAATGAGACTACCGTTTCCTTTTCCTGTTTGATCTGGTCAATTTCTATTTCAATATCCAGGATTTCCTTTGGAACCGTCAAATTTTGAATATATGCCCGAGATCCTGCCTCATCCATAACATCAATTGCTTTATCCGGAAGAAACCGTTCAGAAATATACCGGTGAGATAAATGAACACAGGTTTCAATTGCCTTTTGAGCATAGTGAACATTGTGGTGGGCTTCATAATTTGCCTTCAATCCTTCCAGTATAGCAATAGATTCCTCTACCGATGGAGGATGAACCAATATCTTTTGAAATCTTCGTTCCAAAGCACCGTCTTTTTCGACATGTTTCCTGTATTCATCCATGGTGGTTGCTCCAATGCAATGAATATCTCCCCGTGCCAGAGCAGGTTTAAACATATTGGAAGCATCAAGAGAACCTGCTGCACTTCCTGCACCGACTAAAGTATGCAATTCATCTATAAACAAAATGATGTCTTTTGTATTCTCCAATTCGGTCATTATGGTTTTCATTCGTTCTTCAAACTGTCCCCGATATTTTGTTCCGGCAACAATTGCAGACAAATCCAATGCAAGGATTCGTTTATTATGGAGAATCCGAGGAACGGATTTATTAATTATTCTTTGGGCTAATCCTTCAATAATGGCAGTTTTTCCAACTCCCGGTTCTCCAATGAGAACGGGATTATTTTTTTTCCTGCGGGTTAATATTTGCGCTACCCGTTCGATCTCATTTTCTCTGCCGATAATGGGATCTAATTCATTTTTTTTTGCTGAATGAGTGATATCTCTTGAAAAATGATCTAAAGCAGGCGTTTTTTGTTTTGTGATTTTTGCCGGTGCAAATGCGGATACATTTTTTTGTTTTTTGAATTCCTTTTTTTCCGCAAGCAATTCCCTTACCGTTTCATAATTTATGCTGAATGCATTAAGTGTTTCGTAGGCAATTCCCTCAGATTCCCTTAAAATAGCCAATAGAAGGTGTTCGTCATCTGCAATGGTGATATTTAATTTTGTGGCTTCATTATACGTATTGCGTAAGATCCGTTCTGCTCTTCTTGTCAACGGAAGATGTCCCAATGTCATCGTACCGCCAGAAGTTTTGATCAAATCCTCAATCATTGCTTTCATTCCATTAAGATCACAATTATAAATTTCAAATAATTTAAATGACAGACCTGTTCCCTGCTTTATAATGCCTAAAAGAAGATGTTCCGATCCCACATAACTGTGCCCTAAGCGGATTGCCTCTTCTTTTGCATATCGCATTATGGATTGGACTCGTTTGGAAAAATTCTCTTTCATATAGGTAAAATTACCTCCTGCTGAGGAAGAATCAAAGGTTATCCATCACATTCAGTGTAGAATTTGAAAGGTAAAACCTGCGATGAGCTATTTGAGCAACCATCGTATCGTGGGTAGTAATTAAAAATGTCTGTTTGAATTCATCGCTGATCTTTATTATTAGATCCAATAGTTTTTTTGTATTGTCTTTATCCAAGTTTCCTGTGGGTTCATCTGCCAATACTAAAGCAGGTTTCTGGATGAGTGCTCTCATTACGGCAACTCGCTGTCTTTCTCCTCCGGATAATTGTTGTGGATAATGGGTCATCCTGTCAGTCAAATCCATGAATTCGAATAGTTCAAGTGCACGGGATTGATTCTCATAAGAATTGTTTCCTATCATTGCGGGAAGCATAACATTTTCAAAAGCGGTGAATTCGGGTAATAAATGGTGAAACTGAAAGACAAAACCCAATTCCTTATTTCTCAAGTCTGCTGTTTCATTCTCTGATATCTTTGAAATATCCTTCCCATTTATTTTGACAATACCAGAATCGGGTGAATCTAATGTACCCAGGATATTCAGTAATGTTGATTTCCCTGCACCGGATGACCCCATAATGCAAACGATTTCCCCTGCTTTTAATTCCAGAGAAATATCCTCTAATACAATAAGGCGGTTGTCTCCATTAGAATAAGATTTGTTAATATTGCTGCAGGATAGGATCATTTTTCAAGTTGAATTGCATTCATTGCGGTGATCATCACAGCTCGTCTGGAAGCAAGAAAAGATGCGCCAATAACCAACACCAAAGCTGAAACAGGAACTATGATAAATTCAGTGAATGGCAGTTTCATTGGAAGTGATTTCATGAAATAAATGTCTTCAGGAAGAGGAAGTATGTCCAAATTTGACTGCATCCAAACCAATATTCCGCCAAAAATTGAACCTGCGATACATCCTATACATCCAAGTATCAATCCCTGTTTAATTACAATGCTCATTATATTTTTCCTTGAATAACCCATTACCTTCAAAATTCCCAATTCCCTCCATTTTTGCCTGATGATTAAAACCAGGTTGGAAATAAGATTAAAACAGGCAACCACAATGATCAATCCCAAAACCAAAACTGCTCCTTTTTTCTCTAATTTCATTGCCTGAACCAATGCGGAATGATGTTCCCTCCATGTCTCAACCGATCCTCTATTTCCAACTATAGTTATTATTTCATTTTTTACAGTTTTTAGTGATGTTCCCTGATCAATTCGTATATCAATCCCGTTAAAATCATGTATAGTGGAAAACAGATTTCTACCCATTTTCAGCGGAATAAAAACCAACCGCTCATCATAATCTAAAACCTGGGATGAAAATATACCTCCTACGATCCCTCTCACAAGGAGAGGAAATCCGACTGGAAGTCTCATGGATTGAGGATTGGTGAAACGAATTTCGTCTCCTAAGTCCAATTGTAATTTTTCCGATAGTGTTTCACCTATAAAAACCTGATTAATCTTTTCATCATCTAACTCATCAATTTGGATCATTCTCCCTAATGAATAAAACCGGGACAGTGAATCCACCATGACGGATTTCACTTGCACTACGGCAGTTTCCATTTCTCTATTTATTGCAACTCCCCGTCCGCTCAAAAACGGCATCATTTGCTTTATTCCTCGTATTTTTTTCATGTCATCAATAGATTTTTGGGGAATATTGTTCCCTTTAATCCGAATCTCTCCTTCAATGCCAATGATTTTTTCTGTCACTTTGGACTCAAAGCCATTTAAAACTGCTATAGAGACTATCAATGCAAAACACCCAATGGCAATGCCTAACACTGCTACCCATCCGGAATATTTTCCTGCAAAATTATTTCCGGTACGTAAAAACCTCTTAGCGATAAATGTTGTGGGTTTCATTCGTACCTTACAGCTTCTGCAGGTATGATTTTCCCCGCATAAGAGGTTGGAAGGAGAGATGCAATTATAGCAATTAAAATGCTTAAAAAGAAAATGAGAATAAAATAATTCCATGCTATAATGACTGGAATTCTATCCATGAAGTACACATCTTCAGGTATGGAAATCAATTGATATTTTGTCTGAAGCCAAATCAAACACATAGCTGTAATTCCTCCTAAAATAGTTCCGACTGTCCCTATAATTGTACCATCGACTAAAAAAATTGACCTAATTTGTTTTCGTGTACATCCTAATGATTTTAATAATCCGATTTCTTTTATTTTTTCCAAAATTATCATGGAAATAGCAGAAATAATATTGATAATTCCAACTAGGGCAATCATGCTGAAAATTATCAATATAGGCCATTGCTGAACAGACATCCACTTGTAAAGATTGCTGTGTTTTTCCTTCCAGGTCGTGACAAAATAAGGATAACCTAATATTTGAAATAAATCATCAGTTATTTGATGAATATTTTTATTGCTATTCAAATGAATGGATA
The DNA here is from genome assembly GCA_964606925.1 of uncultured bacterium. Classification (GTDB taxonomy): domain Bacteria; phylum Fidelibacterota; class Marinisomatia; order Marinisomatales; family AB-629-J13; genus AB-629-J13. The sequence goes on along the minus strand of CAZSIH010000082.1, from coordinate 3,747 downwards.
TTCCTGATATGTGTCCCTCCATCGACAAAAATTTTTTGGCATCTTGCAAAGAAATATAAACCATTGACCTGTCATACTCCGTGATACCTGACTGGAATAACCCTCCCACATTCATTTGTTTTATTTGTGACCCATTCATTTTTGAAGTGTATGCACCCATTTGTGTAAAGACAATTTTATCACCTACCGTAACATCCAGTTCATCAGCTAATCTTTTCCCCAATAAACATTGGTTATCACCTAAATAAGATGAACCAAATTTCATTAATGGCTCCAATTTATAAGAAGCATCCTGCACAGGCATCCCCTCTAAAAGAACACTTTGGATTCTTTGACCCTTTCGAATTATGATAGGTTTTCTTACATAAGGAACTGCTCTCATGTCAGCTGAACGAGAGTTTAAATAATGATTTAAACTATCTTGATTCGCAGGAATTGAATATCCTAAAATGTGTTGAATTTGAATATTCCCGTCAAAGGATACCAATTTTTGAGAAAGGGTTTTTTCAAATCCATTCAGGATACTCATAGTAATAATAAGAGCAGCAATTCCAATTGCCAATCCAATCACAGACAACAGGCTTGCAAATGAGGTAAAACTTTTAGAAGTTGGAGAATGTAGATGACGATAAGATACGGTTCCGATAAATGACATATTTGTAATGAAACGCTATAAGGATCTGAGAGTGGGAAACAGAATGACATCTTTTATAAAGCGTTGTCCGGTCATAAGCATCACCAGACGATCTATTCCGATACCGACACCTCCGGTTGGAGGCATTCCCGTTTCCATTGCTTCTAAAAACTGTTCATCAATTGGATGAGCTTCTTCATCTCCTTCTTGAAGCAATTTCCCCTGTAATTCAAATCGTTCTCTTTGATCAATGGGGTCATTTAATTCCGTAAAAGAATTTGCAAATTCTGTCCCGGCGATGAATAATTCAAACCGTTCCACTAATTCCGGATTTCCGTTTCTGTGTGCTTTTGCCAAAGGGGAAATTGCCTTAGGATAATCTGTAACGAATGTCGGTTGGATTAGGGTCGGTTCAACAGCATGTTTCATCAGTTCATCCAATAATTGTCCGTACGTTGCATCTCTTTCTATATCTAACCCATTTTTTTTGCATAAATCTGACAAATCCTGTTCATCAGAATTAGAAAGATCTATTCCAAATATGTTATTCATCAATTCAAAAATTGGCTTTCGTGAAAATGGTTTTGAAAAATCAATGGTTGCATCATTCCAGATAACGGTGGTGATATCCAAAGATTCTGCAACATGTTTTATTAACGCTTCCACCCTTTCCATATTTTTTTCATAATCGGCATAAGCCTCATACCATTCAAGCATGGTAAACTCAGGATTATGATTTCTGTCTATTCCCTCATTTCGAAAATCTTTACTCATTTCATAGACTTTATCAAAACCGCCGATAATGAGACGTTTTAAGTATAGTTCATCAGCTATGCGAAGATAAAATTTTTGATCTAAAGCATTATGGTGTGTTGTGAAAGGACGTGCATTTGCTCCACCATACAGCGGTTGCAGGATGGGAGTTTCTACTTCCAGAAATCCCTGTTCATCCAGATAACTTCGGATAGAACGAATAATTTTTGACCGCTGGATAAACACGTTCTTCACTTCAGGATTTACAATTAAATCCAGATGGCGCTGACGGTATCTCTGTTCCTTATCTGTAAAAGCATCAAATATTTCCCCATCCTTTTCTTTTACAATAGGAAGGGGCCTGATGCTTTTTGACAAAATTTTTATTGTTTCGGAATGAATGGAGATTTCTCCGGTTTTCGTTTTAAATACGTGTCCTTTTACGCCGATAAAGTCACCAATATCACATAATTTAAAATGAGTATAGTTTTGTTCACCTACATCATCCCGGCGGATATAAAGTTGAATGCGTCCTTCCTGATCCTGAATATGACAAAAACAAGCTTTCCCCATTTTCCTTATGGACATTATTCTTCCTGCCACAGTTACTGTTTGATTTTCATATTGTTCAAAATTATTCAGGATTTCACTGCTGGTTAGTTCAGGTTTAAAAACATGGGGAAACGGATCTACGCCACCCTGCCGAAGTTCCTCCAATTTTTGTTTTCTGAATTTTATTATTTGTTTAAGACTTGTTTTTTCTTCTGGCATTATTGACTCATATTCTGCATTAAAAATGTTTGAATAAAACGATCGATTTTTCCATCCATCACAGCCTGGATATTGGATGTTTCTTCTTTTGTACGATGGTCTTTCACCATATTGTACGGATGAAATACATAAGAACGTATCTGGCTTCCCCAGCCAATGTCTTTTTTCTGACTTGCCAATTCTTGGGCGGATTCCTTTTCCTTTTCTAATTCCAGCTGATATAAACGGGCTTTCAAAACTTTCATTGCCTGTGATTTATTTTTATGTTGGGAGCGTTCATTTTGGCATTGTACCACAATCCCGGATGGAATATGGGTTATCCTGATTGCTGAATCTGTTTTATTTACATGCTGTCCTCCAGCTCCGCTGGCTCTATATGTATCGATTCGCAATTCCTTGAGGTTAATGTCTATTTGGATTTCATCATTAACCGAAGGATATACAAATACACTGGCAAAAGATGTATGTCTTCTGCTGTTTGCATCAAACGGTGAGATACGAACCAGACGATGAACTCCTGCTTCAGCTTTTAATAGACCGTAAGCATAATCCCCCTCAATCTCAATCGTCACATCCTTTAATCCCGCTTCATCTCCGGGTTGATAGTCTAATAATTTTTGAGAAAATCCTTTTCTTTCAATCCAGCGATTGTACATTCGATATAGCATGTTCGCCCAATCTTGACTTTCAGTCCCTCCTGCGCCGGGATGGATGGTCAGAATTGCATTTTCCGCATCTTCAGGTTCACCTAAAATTAGTTTTAATTCCTGGTCACGAATTAATTCCGAGAACTCACTTAATTCCTTTTCAACTTCTTCAGGAGTAGATTCACCCGCATCCAGAAATTCGAAGAGTACTTCAAGGTCTCCATGTTTCTGATTCAATTCGCTCCAAATTTGGATATCTTTCTCTATAATAGAAACTTTTTTTAATATTATTGCTGCGGATTCCTTATCCTTCCAAAAATTTTCTGCAAGCGTCAATTTTTTTAACTTACCGAGTTTTTCATTCTTGGAATCAAGGTCAAAGATGCCTCCGTAATTCAAGGTACTTTGATTCAGTTTTACTGAATATTTCTTTTAATTGGTCAAGCATAACACGAAAATTTACGATGACAGGAATATGTCATAAGAATGACAATTTAATTAATTACTATTTTTACCAGATACATAAAACACACACCTGCTGACAGAATAAAACCAGGCTCCCATGTAATTCAATTCTCTTCCTAATCAATAACTATTGATCTCAACCCAATTGGATTCTGCACTAGAAACATCATGGTCTGAACTTGTGGTTATACCATTTCCTAAACGAAGCGCTTTGACCTTCCAATAATATCTTCCCGGTTCCAGATAAGAATCAGTACCTTGATGCTCCACACATCCTAAACCATTTAGAGAAAATGAATAGCTTACCGGTTCTCCATTATTTAAAAAATTCGGATTCAAGAACAGACAACCCCAAACTCCCTGTGCAATTTCATTCTCAATTTTAATAGTATAATAACTGGGAATATAGGCTCCCGATTGACCATCAATCCATTGAAATTGCAATGATTCACTTTGAATTGAATCCGACGATGAGAA
>CAZSIH010000081.1:0-8888 GCA_964606925.1 uncultured bacterium | reverse complement strand
GCAATTCAAAATTCGATCTACACCGCAAGGGAGCCCACCATCAAATAGTGATATTAGCAATACCATACGGAATGGAATGCCGGGGACCGCCATGCCGTCTTTCAATTTTTTAAAAGATAGTGAAATCAAATCCCTGGTTGACATTGTAAAAGAATTCAGTGGAATTGAGAACAAAGGTGTAGAACCAATTTCTGTTCCGGAGGAACTACCGCTTACGGATGACTTAATTGCATTGGGAAAATCCATTTATACCGAAGTGGGCTGTAATATGTGCCACGGAGAACTCGGTAAAGGTGACGGACCATCATCCAATCAATTAACAGACACCCAAGGATATCCCATCGTTCCCAAAGATTTTACCAGCGGTGTGTACCTGGGCGGGGGAACAAATCGGGATCTGTATTTACGGTTCGTGGGCGGAATGGATGGAACACCAATGCCATCCTACGGAAATCTGGCTGAAGCGTTGGAAAAGCCTAAATCCCAAGAGAATAAACTGGCTTGGGCATTGGTTCATTTTGTTAAAAGCTTGGAGACAGAACAAAAGAATGTTACCACGAATCTCCCAGAAGACGGAAAACTGGTAGCAGAAAAAATAAGCCGTTTTACCAATCTTGGTGATTTTATGGATGCTTCATCCGTGCATTGGGATCGCTCAGAATCCTCTTCCATCCCCATCTCCCGCCTTTGGCAAAGTGAAAATGTGAATTATCAAATGGTGAATGTGCAGGCCCTTTATAATTCCAAATATATTGCCATCAAAATGGAATGGGAAGACCAGTCAAAAGATCAGGAATTGTATCGTGTCCAAGATTTTCAGGATGGAGCTGCCATTCAGTTCTCACTTGATGGAACCAAAGGCTTTCATGGCATGGGCTCGGAAGATCACCCGACGGATATCTGGTTTTGGAAAGCGGAATGGCAAATGCAGACCCATGATAAAACGGAATCCGATATTGTATTGGCTTACGCCAATCGGATTAGTGATTCAAATGTGGACACCTATCCCGCGCTCATGAATGATATGGCTTATCTCTCCGGAAGAGATGCAGGCAATATTAATTCTGAACCCGGGAAAACATCGCCTGTTGAAAATGTGACCGCAGGTGGACCCCAAACGGTAACGCCATTACAAAAGCATGATCAAAACGTTTTGGGGAAAGGCGTATGGGATGGAGAAAAATGGCGAGTGGTGTTCGTCCGCAAACTCAAATTTGATTCCGAGCAGAAAGTGAATTTTAAAAAAGGCGAGCGTATTCCCATTGGATTCGCAATCTGGAATGGGAGTGATAGAGATCGGAATGGTCAAAAGATGGTATCCACATGGTATGATTTAGAGCTAAAGGATTAGGTATGAATAAAGATCAAAATAAAAACGGTAAGACAAGTCTTGAACAACAAAATTCAAAAACCAAGCTAAGCCGTCGTGATTTTTTAAAGGTCGGTACAGCCGGGTTAGGGAGCGCCGGACTATTATGGTCCATGCCCGGGAGTATGTATTTTTTGAAAGGCATACCTGATATTGAAAATCCGCTTACCCATTATCCAAACAGGGGTTGGGAAAAGATCTACCGTAACCAGTATAAATTTGACGATTCATTCACCTATATCTGTTCACCCAACTGCACCCACGAATGCCGGATGCGTGGATTTAACCGCAACGGCGTCATGATTCGGACTGAACAAAATTATGATTCCCATAAAATTAAAGACCTGTACGGAAACCAATGTACACATGCCTGGAATCCACGGGGTTGTTCAAATGGGTTTACTTTTCACCGGCGTATATATGGCAGTTACCGCTTGAAATATCCCATGGTGAGAAAGGGCTGGAAGCAGTGGGCCGATGATGGGTTTCCATACCTTACACAATCGAATCGCGAAAAATACAAATTCAATTCCCGGGGGTCCGATACGCTTGTCAAAATCTCTTGGGATAAGATTGAGAACTATATTGCCAAAGGACTCATCAACATTTCTAAAACCTATAGCGGCGACATTGGGAAAAAACGACTAATAGATCAAGGTTACCCGACAGAAATGCTCACCCATTGGGAAGGAGCCGGGACTCGCACAATAAAACTCCGGGGCGGTATGGGTTTATTAGGTGTCATCGGGAAATACGGCGCTTACCGCTTCAGCAATACGTTGGCCTTGGTGGATCATCATGTTCGTGGTGTTAGCAAAAAGGATGCGAAAGCCGGTCGCAATTGGTCCAACTATACATGGCATGGCGATCAGGCGCCGGGTTTCCCTTTTGTTCATGGATTGCAAGCGTCCGATGTGGATATGAATGAAATGCGTTACAGCAAACTGCTGGTATCTATCGGAAAAAATTTAGTGGAAAACAAAAGAGCAGATAACCACTTTGCCGCCGAAATCATGGAACGGGGTGGTAAACTGGTGAATATTTCGCCGGAATATGGTGCATCGTCATCCAAAGCAGATTATTGGCTCACCGTTCGACCCAATACAGATACGGCATTATTGCTGGGTATTTCAAAGATTATTATTGATAAAAACTGGCACGATAAAAAATTCCTGAAAGAATTTTCAGACTTCCCCTTATTAATCAGAAAAGATACGCTGAAACGCCTAAAGCCTGAAGATTTCATATCGAATTATAAAAATCAATTATCCAAAAAAGGTCATAGTTTCAAAATCCATGGTATGAGAAAAGAGCAGTATGATAAAATTGGGGATTTTACCATTTTTGACAGAACGATCGATTCAGTGCAGCCGCTTACCCGGGAAGATATTGGTGAATTTCTGAAAAAGAAAAAAATTGATCCGGCCCTGGATTGGGATGGAACGGTTAAAGATAATAACGGAAATGAGATTGAAATATGCACCATTTTCTGGGCTTATAAGCATATTCACCTAAAAGATTATGATCTCGATTCGGTGGTTGAAATCACCCATTCCAATAAGGAATTGATCCAACAATTGGCCAAAGATTTAGCCACTATCAAACCGGCGGCAATCCATATTGGTGAAGGCTTGAATCATTGGTTTCATGCGGTGGAGAGCAATCGCGCCTGTTACCTACCGGTGATTCTTACGGGGAATATTGGCAAGCGTGGCGCCGGATGCCATACTTGGGCAGGCAATTATAAAGCAGGACTTTTTCAGGGATCGGCTGAAGTTGGCCCCGGTTTTAAAGGTTGGGTGGCGGAAGATCCTTTCGCACCAAATTTGGATCCGAAAGCCACGGCAAAGGAATTAAATATCAAGGGTTTTGCCCGGGGAGAAGAACCGTCCTATTGGAATGTGGGTGATTTCCCTTTATTAGTAGATACGCCCAAGTTTGGTAAAAAATCATTCACGGGTGAAACTCACATGCCCACACCTACCAAAGCGATTTGGCATAATAATGTGAATCTACTGAACAACGCCAAGTATCATTATGAAATGGTAAAAAATACCAATCCCGGGATTGAAATGATCATCAGTCAGGATATTGAAATGACTGCCACCTGCGAATATGCGGACATTGTATTGCCCGCCAACAGTTGGGCGGAACAGCAGAATTATGAATTGACCGCATCTTGTTCTAATCCATTTTTGCAAATCTGGAATGGCGGTCTGAAACCGGTTTTCGATTCCAAGGATGATGTGCTTATTTGGGCCAGCGTGGCCAAGCAGTTGGGTAAAATTCTGAAGGATAAACGATTTGAAGACTATTGGAAATTTGTCCTGGAAGGAAAAACAGAAATCTATATTGACCGATTGCTGGATGGCAGCAACACCACCAAAGGATATACGACGAAAGATATTATGGATGGCAAATATGGTGAACCTGGTTCGGCGCTCATGTTATTCCGAACCTATCCCCGGATTCCATTTTATGAACAGATTAAAGAGAGTACACCATTCTACACGCCCACGGGAAGATTACAAGCTTATAATGATGAACCAGAAATCATTGAATATGGAGAAAATTTCATCGTTCATCGGGAAGGCCCGGAAGCGACACCATATTTGCCCAATGTGATCGTTTCTGGCAATCCACTCATTCGTCCGGAAGATTATGGCATTCCTATTGATGCAACTTCTGCAGAAGAACGGCAAGCACGGAATGTGAAACTTCCCTGGAAAAAAGTGAAAAATACCAAAAACTTTTTGTGGGAAGATGGGTTCTCATTTTATTGCCTAACGCCAAAATCCCGACATACAACCCATTCAAGTTGGGCAGTGACGGATTGGCATTTTATCTGGAGCAATCCTTTTGGTGATCCATACCGAATGGATAAACGGCAACCAGGGGTCGGGGAGCATACCATGTATATGAATTCTGATGCGGCCATGGATTTGGGTATTGAAGATGGCGATTATGTTTTTGTGGATTCGGATCCCCAAAATCGTCCATACCGAAATTTTGACGTGAATGATCCATTTTATAAAGTGGCACGATTGAAAGTCCGCTGCCGTTATAATCCTTCTTATCCCTACCATGTGATCATGATAAAACATGGCGCATGGATGGCCACTGAAAAATCTGTTTTGGCCCATGAAACCCGTGCCGATGGTCGGGCACAATCCAAGGATACGGGCTATCAGGCGAGTTATCGTTACGGTTCCCATCAATCGTTGACTTATGGCTGGCAAATGCCCATGCAGCAGTTGGATAGTCTTTTTCACAAGGCGAAGGCGAAAATGGGATTTTTATTTGGTTACGAAGCGGACAACCATGCCATCAATACTGCCCCAAAAGAGACGTTGGTAAAAATCACATTTGCTGAAAAAGGCGGCATAAAAGGTAAAGGGAAATTAGACGTTGTTAAAACCGGTTACACCCCAGCCAATGAAAATGACTTTATGGAAAACTATATCGCCGGAAATCTGACAACGGCCGGGGGAGACGAGTGGGACGAATGGTAAAAGATTACGATAAAGAAGATCCATTTGAAATGAAAGCCATGGAAATCCCCGGTGGAAATATTATTCATCAGGCACAGGTGATGTCGGAAGAATTTCGAGATATGGGAACATCTGAAGATGAGTTACTAACCATGTTTGCAAATCCTTTTTACGGTGGTTTGTATATGGCTTATGTCCAATTGGGCAAGGAATCCATCGGTAAAATAGTTCGTCAGGTTTACGAAAATATTCATGTGATAAATGGGCAGGAGTGCTAAATGAGTAAAGTCTATAATTGGCAAATAAATCGGGAAATGAATTATCCTTACGAAGGGAAATATCCTGAAAGACAATTTGCAGCTGTCTTCAATATTAATCGTTGTATTGCCTGCCAAACCTGCACCATGGCATGCAAAAGTACATGGACATTTTCCAAAGGGCAGGAATTGATGTGGTGGAATAATGTGGAAACGAAACCCTATGGCGGTTATCCCCAGTATTGGGATGTGAAATTGTTAAACCTGCTGCAAAAAGCACATGATCGCCAGGAAAAATCCATGACTTGGAATGGAGACGGTAAATACGATGGAATGACCATTTATGAAGCGGTGGAAAAAGAAAAAACAAAAAATGGTCAATCCCGAGTTTTAGGCTATTTACCGGAAGATCATGAATGGACCAAACCCAATATTGGTGAAGATGTTTCCCCGCCCAAATCAACAAAGAAAGATAAAATGGGTTATATCACTGATCCCATCAAATTGCCGGAGCACAAGAGCTTTTTCTTCTATTTACAGCGGATTTGCAATCATTGTACTTATCCCGCCTGTTTGGCGGCTTGCCCACGAAAAGCCATTTATAAAAGGGATGAAGATGGTGTAGTTCTCATTGATCAAGAACGGTGCCGTGGTTACCGTAAATGTGTTGAAGCATGTCCATACAAGAAAGCCATGTATAACGGTCAGACAAAAATTTCAGAAAAATGCATTGCTTGCTATCCCCGATTGGAAGGGCAAGATGGGCATATTACGCCTGACGGTGTTTCAATTGAAACGCGATGTATGGCATCGTGCGTAGGGAAAATCCGCATGCAGGGATTGGTGAAAATGAATCAGGATGGATTGTGGACAAAAGATGAAGAAAATCCGTTATACTGGATGATTCAAAAGGAAAAGGTTGCCTTGCCCCTTTATCCGCAATTTGGGACGGAACCGAATATTTTTTACATCCCACCCAGATGGGCGCCAAGAGCTTATTTGACCCAAATGTTTGGCCCGGGCGTGGAGCAAGCTATCGATCGTTACACCGCTCCATCCCGTGAACTCATGGCAATCCTGCAACTCTTCCGAGCCCAGCGGGAAGTGATCTATAAATACCAAATTAAGAAAGGGCCCAAGATTTATGAAAAAGAAGTCACTCTTTCAGATGGTTCTAAAAAAAGGCTGAATATTTACAACGATACGGTGCTCGGTTACAATGAACAAGGTAAAGAATGCGTTCGCACCACGGTGGAAGAACCCATGTATGAACGGCCGGGCACTCATTTTAATTCAATTTGATATGGATACATTAACAAAACAAAGCTATCTGTTAGAAGTTCGATCAACGCTTTATGGCGCAATGTCTGCTCTCTTTTCAGATCCTGAAAGTGAAAAATTCGCCATGTTGCTCACGCCTAACATTCAGGGCTGTATTCTGGATGCCTGTTTTCAACTGGAAGAATTGGAAAATTTCGAAGAGACGAGCATATCAAAGTCATTTCAAATGCTCATAGCAAAACTGGATGTATCGAAAAAAGAAAATATTCGAAATGAGTTTGTGAATGTTTTTGGCCATACCCTGGCCAAGCAGATTGCTCCTTATGCATTGGAGCATTTGAAAAATTCCGATGTGTTTTTTCGCACCCAGAAACTGGCTGACTTGAATGGATTTTATAAAGCATTCGGAATGGAAGTTGAATCCATAGAAAGAGCCGATCATATTTCTACCCAAACCGAATTTCTATCATATTTGCTATTAAAAGAAAGATTGGCTGAACGGGATGGGCTCATGGAAGAAATGGGTGTATGCCAGAATGCGTTTGAAGAATTCCAAAAGGATCATTTTTTGGATTGGGCGGGAATGTTTGCGGAAAATCTGTCTGATAAAATAGAGAGCGATTTTTACAATTTAGGTGGAAAGTTTTTAAACACTTTTATTGAAGGTGAATTAAAATCAAAAACCACAATTCTTAACAAATTTGATAATGATTAAAAGATGTTTTGGCCAGCAAATCCTTTTCATGAATTAAAAGACATTGTTTTAAATGCTTTGGAACATAATTCCAGTTTTTATAACCACAATATTTTGGGTTTACCGGCAACCTATCTTGATCCAAAAATGTTCCCGGCAAATGCTGATTTTCTTGAAAATGCACCCTTCATTAGATCATTTGTAGAAAATCCAAATCATATTGGTCTCCATACCTACGAAAAATCTCTTCCTGCATTTAAAGGTACACAAAAAATTGAATTGGATTTACTTCGAATATGTGCAGAAAATTTTTTTAAGGCTGTACCCAATCGATTTGACGGTTATGTTGCATCTGGAGGAACCGAGTGTAATTTACAGGCAGTATGGATTTTTAGAGAATATTTTAAAAATAAATTCAATGCAAAGAACGATGAAATAGTCGTGTTGTTTTCTGAAGATACTCATTATTCATTATTTAAAGTCTGCAATATTTTACAATTGAATTGTAAAATATTGGATGTGGATTTTGAAAATAGGGAAATCAATTTGGAGAACTTGGACAACCAATTAACAAAACTAAAAACCGACGGCATTAAATATTTTATCACAATATTGAATATGGGTACAACGATGTTTGGATCTATTGATGATATTGATTCAATTGTTCATAAATATCATTCACATAACCTACAATTTAAAATACATATTGATGCTGCATTTGGCGGGTTCATTTATCCATTCACTAACCGCAATAGTATTTTTCATTTCGAGAATCCATATGTTGATTCATTGTCAGTGGATGGTCATAAAATGCTTCAAGCACCTTATGGCACAGGGATTTTTCTCATTCGAAAAGGACTAATAGATAATGTGCTGACAAAAGAGGCAAGTTATATTGAAGGGTTGGATCACACATTTTGTGGGTCTCGATCCGGCGCCAATGCAATCGCTACCTGGATGATATTAAATATACATGGGTCCAAAGGTCTTAAGGATCATATGGTACAATTAATAAGAAAGACCGATTACATTTGTAATTCTTTATCTGAATTAGGTATTCGGTTTTACAGGAATGAATTCATGAATATAATTGCAATTCAGTCTAAGGACGTCCCTCAGAGAATTTGTGAAAAATATACCTTAGTTCCGGACACCCATACAGGTAATCCCAAGTGGTGGAAAATAGTGGTGATGGAACACGTAAATTGGAATTTGATCAATAATTTTATTAATGATGTTGAAAAATGTAACCAAGATAATTTGGAGATGAGTTTAGCAGATGGTTAAAAAATATATTTTCAAACTGTGTTCACATTTCTAAATATTATTCAATGGACTATTAATTAATGACTAAAACATCCTGCTATTTTATTAAAACAGCGTTTCTTTGTTTTGGATTAGGGATGGCGAGCGGACTTTGGCAATATGGACATTATGTATTTAATTGGTTTGTACCGACAACACTCATAATGGCCCATACTCATATTATTTTGATTGGTGGTATAATGAATATGATTATTGGTGTGGCGATTTGGTTTTTCCCAAGAACAAAAAAAGGATATCGTTATTATAATCCCAACTTAATTTGGACTCTTTTTTGGCTATTGAATTTTTCTACGATGTTCAGATTTATAATTGAAATATTATCAGGATTTTCCATGTTTAGCCATTATAATTCTGTAGGATTATGGTTTTCCATCTTTCAGGTCGTTGGACTGGTGACCATCTTTTTTCAATTGTGGGATAGAGTTCGAACAAAGGGAAGCAATATTAGAGAAGCAAGGGGTGAATCATTT
>CAZSIH010000080.1:0-9005 GCA_964606925.1 uncultured bacterium | reverse complement strand
CAGGAGAAGTATTCTATAGAACTCCCAATGGAAATGATGTTACAGTGGAACGGACTGCTTCACTCACCATGATGCCTACTGGATTTGAAGAATTCATGTATTTTACCAATGATGAAGAACCATTCGGTCCAAATGCAGGTGCTTATGTTAGTTTTGGAGGCTCTGATGTTTTGGAAGGGCGTGTTCATACCAACAGTCCAACGGTTACATTCAGTGAATATGGGTGTCCTGAATTCTTAGGGAGATTATCAGTGACCGATCCCATTTTTTATGAAGGAGATACATCCTGTCTGGATGACATGGTGGATGAAGACGGTGAATCCATCATTGACACCGTCAGCGCCATAACATACCCACCGGATAATTCAGCGGATATTTTGAGAGCCAATGCCAAACGAACTTTTACCGCGGATGATATGATCACCTTCGTTCAAAACATGCAGGACACACTCATCATGACGGAGATAGAATTTGAGGAATCCGGTGGATACTATGCCACTCAATGGTGGTATCTCATGCCTCCAGTATTAGAGGCAGCTCCGGAAATAGATTTTATGTATGATGCCGTAACTCCGGGTCAAAATGTTGCAGATCTTTCCATTCAATTAATGGATGCTGATACAGGGGCTGAAGCTTGGGATGATGTGACCGAATATGACGGAGCTGATTTTTTAATAATAGATGATACAGATATAGACGGGGATATGATCACAACATTTATGACGCAGATAAACAATGGTGATCAACTTATAATGGAATCCAGAGAAACAGATAAATTGGCCACCTTTGTTGCAGGGAATGATCCCATCAATTTTTTTAACAGGTGGATCATTGCAATCACACCGGGTACCATGAGTTACAGTACAACAACAGATATAGGATTTTCGCACCAGGAAGAAGTGTTTTTAACCTATGAAGGGGATGAAGGTGCTCTAAATACGGATATCCCATTTAATGCTTATGAATTTTATCATAACCATCCAGATGATGGTTTACAGATGTGCAGTGGAGATGGGTTTCATCATTTTGATTACCGTTACTGGCTCTGTGATGACCGTTATGATCCTGTAGATTGTGAGGAAGAAGCAACCGATAAGTCTTATGTATATTCGGATCGAACCTTTTATTCTTACACAGGTCCCGAAGTCATTTATGTGAAAGGTGGTCCGGTTTTAGTTCATGGCACTGTAAAAGGACAATATACGGTTGTTACAGATGATTCCGTTGAATACCGCCGTCATGACGATGCAACCATTATTGACCAGATCTGGGGGAATATCTGGATCATTGATGATATCCGGTATGAAGATTCCTATTCAAATGGAGCGATCATTCCTCCTGATGACGGTGGTACAAATAATGTACTGGGCTTGGTTGCAGGAGGTAATGTTATTATTGCTAATACAAGGGAAAACGGGGCAAGGAATAGGTATCAAGGTATAAACGTTGTTATCAATAGTGCAATAATGGCGCTTCATGGAGCTTTTATTTCACATTACTGGCAGAATTCGGTGCAGTCAGGCCAATGTCCATCGTGTGCAGTTCCTAATACAAGCCAGCCCTGGTTTTCTTTAGGTGATGGAAGAGGCGGACACAGAAATCCGGTTTTGCCGGAAAGTTCAGGGGGAAATTACACAGGCAATATTGATTATAGAGGATTTGTTAATCTTTGGGGATCCATTGTGCAGCAGGAAAGAGGATATATGAAAAGGAATGCACCTTGTTCAAATCCTATTCCGGGTGGAGACTGCTATACATCTGAAGACATTGGGTACGACAAAAATTATAATTATGATTACAACTTGATCAATCAGCCTCCACCTTATTACCCGGATCAAAGTACAATTGATGGCGCTATCGTGCTGAGATTGAAATCCTATGGTTTGGTTGCAGGTGAGTGATTTGGTGATGATAACTATATCAAATTTGACTTTTACAATTATTCTTAAATAACAGGAACAAGGTAATTTTTTGTATATAGGACTTGACATAGGCCGACAGGTAGTGAAACTGGTAGCTCTGGAAAAAAGTAAGACCGGGTTTAAAGTTGTAAAAACCGCCCAACGGTTCATTCCCGAACAAAGTCGACCATATGACCCTGAAAAAATTGATTTGCCAATCAGAGTGATTGCCATAAAAGAATTACTCCGTCAAAATGGAATAAAACCAAAACGGTTAAAAAACCTGATTACCGGAATCAGCGGGACCAATGCCTCAGTAAAACAGATTACTACCATGGTCATGTCAACAGATGAGTTGGATTCATCCATGAACTTTGAAGCAAGAAAACATATTCCCATGGATCCGGTAGCTGTCATGAATTCATTTCTGGCAACTCACAGTTTACCTGATGAAGGCGTGGTTGTGTTATTGGATATTGGTGCTGTCACCTCTTCAATAATTGTATGGGGAAATCAGGATATGTTTTTTACAAGGGATCTTCCCATCGGTATCCATGAGTTAGTGAAGGATATCTCGTCACGAAAATCCCTCGATTATTTAACGGCACAAAGTGAATTGTTTTCATCGGGAGTGGAGGCGTTTAAAAAGCCTGAAGAAGACAAAGGAATTATCGCTATCACAGACCGCTCTGCCTTGGAAAATTTTATTGAAGATGTGCGACGTACTTTACGATTTTATGCCAAATCCTCAAATCAAAGTCATTTTACGGGAATTTATCTCTCGGGAGGAGGGAGTTCCATTTCAGGATTGGATGCTTTAATTCAGGAACGGCTGCAATTGGACACAGTGGTTTTCAACCCGTTTTCTGGAATGGACATGAAAGATGATATGGTAGAAGGAAATCCGTCTCAATATACCATTGCATCAGGACTCGCAATTAGAGGATGTAAAGAATCATGAAGAAACTGATTCTTATAAACCTGAATAAGAGAAAGACTTCTGAATCATTAGCCTTAAGAAATAAGGAGCAAATCCGCTGGTTTATATTTGGATTATTGGTGAGTTTTCTTTTTGGAATGAATGGTTTGACCTGGTACATTGGGTTGAATTATAATGGTCTCATTCATCAGAAAAATATGGAAATTGACCAAATAAAAGAAGAGATCAGTTTATTACGTGAAAAAGGAAAAAACCTCTCAAAACAGGATATAATGACATTGGCAAGTTTGGAAAACAATCGATTTCTCTGGGCTGAAAATCTTGAAAAACTGGGAATGATGACTCCCGAGGATATGTCATTGACCGAATTGAAATATAAAAAAAACAAACTATTCATTAAGGGAATCGCCACGACATACAGAGGTCAGAAAGATTTTGAACAGGTGGAGCGTTTCATTCATTTATTAAAATCAAACCATGAATTTTCAGATAATTTTACTCGATTGAAACTCATTCATCATGCATTAATAAATGTGAGAGGACAGGATATAGTGGCATTCGAGTTGGAAGCGCCGTTGGCATCCATTCCTCCCATTTTAAAACAGATTCGGAATAACAGGTTTGTAGCAAAAACTAAATTTAATTCAAAGGTAAAACTCTCTGAATCAGCAGAGATAAAAGGTAACGAAAATAATGTAAGTAAAGAAACTGAGGAGAACCCGAATAATGAATCGTAATTCACTGCTGTTCGGATTGACAGTATTTATGACTCTCACTTTTTGGCTCAGCCTTAAATTCTTCATTGGAGATAAGCCGCTGTCCTTTAAGCAATTGGAAATAAAGCAAACCGAATTAAATGAACAGTATATCAGCGCTAAAATATTGGCGGAAAAACTGGACCAGGTATACACATTGTTCTCTGAAAATTTAGCGCTGTCTACTGCAGATTCCCTTGCGGAGGATTCCTCGCTTCCATTTTTGAAATCACTGACGGACATGATGACTAATTATGATATTATCATTAAAAAAATAAAACCAAGGCCACGGGAAAAAGTGGGTAATTATTACAGTTCTCCTTATGAAATGACAGTAAAGTGCAGTTTTGAAAATTTAGGAAAATTCTTGGCGGAAATGGAAAAATCCCCACGGCTCATTGCGATAAATGAATTATCCATAAAAAACGGTATTGAACGCATAAAAAACCGTATAGAAGAAAAGGAATTATTGCAACAGGAAATTGATTTGCATATATCCACTCTGACCCTGATTAAATCACAGGTAAAAATTATCTCATGAATGACCGTTCAAATACCGTTTGGGTCATTGTTATAATTCTGGCATTGTTATCGGTTTTATTTGCTAGTCTGAAATTAAAACCCGTTCGAAAGAAGTGGCAAAATGCAGTGATTCGTGCCCAAAATACAAACATTGGCACGGATGAAGAACTGGAGAATGTAATAGGATTCCTTGAGGATAGACTGAAATATCGATTGGATTATGAATTTTCGCTCGAAAAAGAACCTATGAGACTCACAAATGTTGTTTATTTAACCGATGCCAGTGGAAAACGTATCAGTGGAAAGCGCACATCAAAGATTAAAGTAACCCATGTGATCAACGGAAAAATAAAATATGCGGGTATTTTTTTCAAGGGACAGCACTTTAATGTGGTGGAAGGGGATTCAATTGCCGGCGGAAGGATAAAAAATATCGGAATATTTGGAATAACTGTTGAGAAACTGGGACACGATGATTTTTATGAAGTTGAAACAACTTCCCTGGATGACCAACAAATGAAATTAGGTGATAAATGAAACAATTTGCAGTCAGCTGTTTATTATTAATCCCATTATTATTGGCACAGGATGCCAAAACGATCTCTGCCCAGGAGAAAGAAAAACTTACTCTGGTTTCTGTTCATGCTGAGGATGCATTTTTACCGGGCATTCTTTCTATCCTCGCTAAAGAGAGCGGCTATAATATTGTTACGGATCCAAACGTAAACCAGCAGGATAAAATTTCCATCCATTTGGATGATGTGCCCATTGAACAGGCGATTAACCTGTTAGTAAGGTCCGTAGGACTGAGTTATGAAATTGTGGGGAATTCATTTTTGATAGCAGAACCCAAAAAACTGGAAAAAGAGGTGGGAATTACAGCTCACGTTATTGATTTAAAATATTCAGATGCATCAGAAGTAAAAACACTTTTACAGGATTTAACCAATCAAATTCAAGTTGACGTATCCGGAAACAAACTTCTGGTAAACGCATCACCTAAGAAAATTGCAGAGATAGAAGAGGTTGTTAAGAAAATTGATGTGCCTGCCATCCAAATTCTTTTGGAAACACGGCTAATTGAAGTGTCTCTTGACCAGGATGAAAAGTTAGGAATTGATTGGTCAAAATTAGCTAAATACACAACAATCCTTGCAGAAAATGCCTCACCGCCTTTTGAAGGAGCAGGGAGTCTTGTTCCGGGAATTACCCAAACCGAAGCCAGCGATGGTACGGTTTTAGAAGGGTTTTCTCCCCTGCCAGCCGATCAGAAACCAATTCAGATGTATTTTGAACGGCTCGGTGCCGGTGATGGTGGTCCTAGAGTCAGCCGACAGATGACAGCACTGGATATCACATTGGACATGCTTTTGAAAGATAATAAAGCAGACATTTTAGCGGATTCAAAATTGGTCACTCTAAACGGCAGGGAAGCAACAATAAAAATGGTAGATATTGTACCCTATATTCTAAGTTCAGGTGGTGTCGGGGGTCAGGTTCAGGTCCAGCGGGAGGAAGTTGGAATTAAGCTGACGGTTTTACCAACAGTGAATACTGACGGAGACATCACTGTTCGTGCAGAAACGGAAGTTGCTTCCATTTTTGAATTTATAGGACCCAGCAGAAATATACCCCGGGTAAAAAGCAGATCCTCATCCACAACAATTCGAGTGAGGGATGGCGAGACCATCATCCTTGGAGGGTTGATCAGCAAGGACAAAAAAAATACCGTATATAGATTTCCTCTTCTTCATAGAATCCCATGGTTAGGGAAAAAACTGTTCACCAGTACGGATATTGTGGACAGAAAAACTGATCTGATCATTCAAATAACCCCGTCGGTTGTGGTGGATAATATCAGCGGAATCCCCAAAAGTGAAGAGATGATTGAAATTGAAAATTCCATATTTTTCAAAGGGGATGTAGACCAAACCAAAGGTGAAAAATCCGAGGATTAAATCATGAAAATATTAAAAATTGTTCCAAGCATATTCCTCACTGTCATTGTAGTTTTACAATTAAGCTGTGATGAAAGAACACCCACTGAGGATACATCTTCTAATTACACCATGACCATGACGACTCAACCTATAGCGGGAAATGATCTTTCCGGTGAAAATGTAGGTGAGGATATTTTAGGTGATGTTGTTACTACTCGTGTTTCAGCGATACTTAAGGATGAAGATGATAATGCAATTGAGGAAGCCTTGATATCTTTTTCTTCAAAAAAAGAAAATTCTCCCTATGGACAGATGGATCCCCAGTCAGGAATTACAGATGGAAATGGAACCGTTACCGTCCTGTTTCAAGATCCTGGAGATGCGGTAGCTTTTGGTGAATCCAAAGCGCTATTAAAAGCAGAATATTCTCAAAACGTGGATGTGTTTGCACTGGCGCTTATTGATGTTTATCAAGATACCGTAGTCTGGCCATATACTTTGGAATTAACTACTGATGAAGAATTAATATTCAGGGATGAAAGTCCGGAGCAAGCGATATTGACAGTGCGCTTATTTAATAAACTTGGTATACCAGTAATAAACGTAGATATTGATTTTGAGACTAATCACGGGTCTTTCGGTGAAACAGATCAGCAATCATTTACTGTTAGAACTGACAGTTCTGGTCTTGCTGTAATTGCCTTTCATCATAATGATGAATTAGGGCTGGCAGACGTTACGGCTTATTTCACTCACGGAGGGATTGATACAACTGGTGGTTTAACCGCAACCAAATTTGATACAAAACAAATTATAATCGCATCAAATGCGAATATTTCTTTGACAAGTTACCCTGTTTCCAGAAATAGCGCTGATAACTGGGTTTATGTGGGTGAAGATATCACGGGAGATAAATCAATGACGAGGGTAGTAGCAACTGTTACTGATTATAATAATAACCCTATTTCCGGTGTATATGTAATGTTTAAAGCTGAAAGTATGGGTGACAGTATTGGCATAATTGGTGATCCGGAACAGACAATTTTATTTGGCAATGATACTCCTGGTTTTTACCCAGAGGAAAATATAATAAAATCTGATAAGAAATTAAAACTGAATAGACCCTCATTGGACAGACATAACAATTCTACATATGACATCATTCCAGAAAAAGTTAATCTTTCTCTTAATAAAAGAACAATTGAAAAACAACTTCCAATTTTAAAACCAGGACTTATTATCAGTGTAGAAACTTCATCCAGAAAAATACTATCGGGTCCCTACACCAATAATCAAGGGAAGGTCATAGCCTATTTTGATGATTTAGGTGGTATCTATGAAGATATTCACGGCACCCCTGACTTTGAGGGAGTAGTTGTTACAGCATATGTAGGTAATGAATTTGGTAATAGTCAGTCAGTACAATTCAGTGTTTATCCTGAAAGTGTCTGGCCCTATGAGTTGATCTTGAATTCTGACGTGGATGAGATCAGTTTGGATAATGGTGTTACCACAGCGAACATAACAGGCATACTTCTAAGAAGCGGTTTAAATGAACCTGTGAGTAATGTAATACTATCATTATCTTCAGATCGTGGGTACATGGAGTCCATTGCAACCACAGACTCCTTAGGTCAGATAAGTTTAACATTTCTGGACCAAGGTCTTGCGGAAGATGTAGGTATGGCCACTATTTCAGCCAGCTACACTCATCCTGGTTTTGGTTCGACAGTAACAAGTTCTGTTCAGGTATCCATAGTGACCAATTACACTTTATTATTGACCAGTACACCGGTGTCATTAAACAATTATCATATTGGTGAGGATATTCAGGGTGACAGTGCACGTACACTAATTATAGCGACACTCACAGATCAGTCAGGAAATCCTGTAACAGGGCAAACCCTTCTATTTAAATCGATGTCAGAAGGTCTGGAAATTGGTACGATGACCCCTGATTCATCCCAGACGAATGAAGAGGGTAATTTATATGCTTATTTTGATGATGGAGGAAGTCATTACTTTGATGATCCAAGAACCCCAGACTTTTTCGAAGGCGTTGAAGTAACAGCATATATTGGTGATGAAACAGGTGCGAGTGAGTCAATTCAGTTTGATGTATGGCCCTCCAGTGTTTGGCCTTACCATATATTCCTGAGCGGAGGTCCCCTTCCTGAAGATTATGAAATCACAGTAGTAGAGGGTGGGTCATGTGAAATAGAAATGCTGGAAGTATTATTAGTATCTGGATATACACTTTTAGATACGACTGCAGGTGACAGTATAAACAATCTCATAAGTGATGCGTTAATAACCTTTGAGTATGAAATTGGTGATATTGAACCGGAGGTAGTAACTACAGATGCCAATGGCCATGCAAGTGTTGAGATTACAAATTATGAAGATGAGTTGGGTTTGGCTACAATAGTGGCGCGTTACACTCATCCCAGTTTTGGTACGAGTGTAACAGATTCGATCATAATGAATATTTTATGTCAAATTGGAGATGTGGGTCCAGATATTAATATGTCATTGACGACCACACCAATATATGATGTTTATATAGTAGGAGAGGATTTAGAAGGTACTTCGGCGAGAACACATATTATGGCCACTCTTACAAGTAGTGATGGTACGCCCATAGCAAATGAGGGTATAACCTTTCAATCATTAGTGCTTGGTTCATCGGTAGGCAATATAACATATCTTGGTTCAGATTCAACAGATGCTGCAGGCAAAGTGTTTGCCATTTTTGATGATGGCGGAACCGCAATTGATAATCCTGGGACTCCACAATTTGAGGGAGTAATTATTACAGCAACATCAATTGTAGCAAGTGCCAGTGATAGTATTAATGTCTATCCTCACGATGTATATCCATATGAGTTGATCTTGAATTCTGATGTGGATGAGATCAGTTTGGATAATGGGGTTACTACAGCGAACA
>CAZSIH010000079.1:0-9032 GCA_964606925.1 uncultured bacterium | reverse complement strand
GAGGAGGAAATCCCTGCTGAAATTCAATCGTTGTATCTGGATACTCTATCGGATATTGATGAACAGGAATTGGTCACGGGTCGAGTGATTGGAATGACAGATAATGATATAATCCTGGATATCGGTTTTAAATCTGAAGGAATCATTGACCTGTCTGAATTCCCTGAGGATGAAATACCCCAAATTGGTGAACAGATCGAAGTATTTTTAGAGACGCTGGAAAATAGACAAGGAAATATGGTTTTATCTAAAACCAAAGCAGATTTTCTGAAATGCTGGAAAAAAATACAATTAACCTATGAAAACAGTGAGATAATTTCATGTAAAATCCTTCGCCGAATCAAAGGAGGAATGGTTGTGGACATTGGTGAAATTGAGGCGTTCTTACCCGGTTCACAAATTGATATTCGTCCGGTCCGTGATTTTGATTCGTATTTAGATAAAGAATTGGAAGTCCGAATTGTCAAGTTTAACGAGATGAGAAAAAATATCGTTGTCTCACGAAAAGTGATATTGGAAGAGGAATTAAAGGAACAAAGGGAACATCTTTTTGACCAGATAAACGTTGGGGATATTATGGAGGGACAGGTAAAAAATGTGACAGATTTCGGAGTGTTTATTGACTTGGGAGGTGTGGACGGATTACTCCATATAACAGATATTTCATGGGGAAGAGTAAATCATCCATCTGAAGTTGTTACATTAGATGAAAAACTCACGGTTAAAGTCATTGATTTTGATGAGGAAAAGAAACGCATTTCTTTGGGATTGAAACAGTTAACAACTCACCCATGGGAAAACGTAAATGAAAAATATCCCATCGGGTCTGTTGTAAAAGGAATGATTGTCAGTATGACCAATTATGGTGCCTTCATAGAGATTGAACCGGGAGTGGAAGGATTAATACATGTCTCTGAAATATCATGGACGAAACATATTAAAAATCCATCAGAACATTATAAGATGGGAGATAATGTAGAAGCTCAAGTTTTGACCATAGATACTGAAGATAGAAAAATCAGTCTGGGAGTCAAGCAGTTGCAACCGGATCCCTGGGATACAATTGAAGATAAATTTATGATTGGTACGCTTCAAAAGGGAAAGGTCATGAACCTTACACAGTTTGGCGCTTTCGTTGAACTTGAAGAGGGAATTGACGGACTCATCCATGTATCAGACTTATCCTGGACTAAGGTAGTAAGGCATCCAAAGGATGTGTTGGAAAAGAATCAGGAAGTGGAAGTTCGTGTATTGGAAGTTTCCAGGGAAAATCGCCGTATTTCACTGGGATTAAAACAATTGGATGAAGATCCATGGGAAGAGTATATTAAATATTTTGAATCAGGTAAAGAAGTTCAGGGAACCGTTATTCATGTATTGGAAAAGGGTATTATTCTGCAGTTGGAACATGACGTAGAAGGAATCGTTCCCTTTGGTAGAAAAAGTAAAAATATTCGGACAAAGATCATGGAGAGATACAATCGCGGAGATGCAATCACAACAGTGGTAATGGAAGTGAAACCTGATGATAAAAAAGTTATCCTGATTTTAGATGAATTAAATGAAACTGTTGATGAAAAAAAGGATGCAGTTAAGGAATATATGGATTCTCAGAAAGCTCCTGCAGGTGAGAAAATAGAAATTCCCACTCAGTCTGATAATTCTGAGGAAGACTCAGAATAAATATTTTTTTGTGGCTATAAATTTTGGGTAAATACTCAATATTTAACCGGGAAAACTATAGTAATTATTATTTATTTTTAGGTTCATTTGGGCTGGGTTTTTTTCTCTGGTTATTTGTTACCAGCAGTGAAGAATATACCGGTATTATGAATATTCCTCTTGACGTCAGGAATATCAGTGCAAAAAAAACCCTTAAAGAAGAAGTCCCCAGTACAATTCAAGCACGATTTTCAGGTACAGGTCATGAATTATTAAAAGCATTTTTACTGAAGGATTTTTACGACGATTATAAATTGGTTTTAGATCTTGACCGTATTTCGGAAGAATATAAATTTATTTTAAATGATTATTATGAACGGTTTCCACATAAGGTTATCATTCCTTCATCATGGAAAATCGATTTTCTGGAAATTGTCTTTCCTCTGGAAATCCAGATAAGCCTGGATGAGTATCTTGTAAAATCCATTCCGGTCATTCCAAAAATAATTATCCATTCCGAACCGGGATTTATCCAGATAGGTGATATTAATATTTCCCCAAATATTATCGGTGTTGCAGGTCCACGGGAATTGGTTGATTCACTTCAGTGGATGACCACAGAACCGGAAACATTATTGGCTTTAAAGGATCCGGTTCTAAACGGTTCCCTCACAATACAGTCTCCTCATCGTTTAATAGAATTTAAAGATAGAGTCATATCTTATGATATTGATATACAAAAAATCAGTGAACGAATTATTAGTGATATCCCAGTTCAGGTGACTCGTGTACCAGATGGGTTGCGGGTATTTGTAAATCCAAAAACCGTATCCCTTACTGCTGTAGGTGGTGTTCTTCGAATTGCGGATATTTACCCGGAAGATTTTTTTATATACGTGGATTTTGAAAATCAATGGTCACAGAAAAAACAATTTTATGCACCGACTGTTGTTTTACCTGATGATGTGGTCGAATGGCAGGACCTTTCACCACGAAGTATTGAGTTGGTCGTGACTCGGGATTCTGAATGAGCGTTTTGGGAATTGAAACTTCATGTGATGAAACAGCTGCCGCACTTGTTCGAAATGGAAAAATTCTATCAAACATCATCCACTCTCAACAGATTCATAAATCTTCCGGTGGTGTCATCCCGGAACTGGCATCCAGAGAACATGAATATTGCCTGAATTCAATTGTTCAAAAAGCACTTTCGACTGCTGGTTTAAAAAAATCAGATTTAAAAGGAATAGCAGTAACACAGGGTCCCGGATTAGCCGGGTCATTGCTTACAGGAGTTTGTTTTGCAAAAGGAATTTCATTAGGACTGAATATTCCTCTCATCCCTGTCAATCATCTTGAAGCACATATATGTGCGAACTTTTTAGGGGATCCTGCGTTAACATACCCGTTTATTTGTCTCCTCGTTTCCGGGGGACACACACAATTATGGCAAATCATGGATCAGAATAAATATCATTTATTGGGGGAGACTCGTGATGATGCTGCGGGTGAAGCATTTGATAAAGGTGCAAGAATTTTAGGTTTAGGATATCCCGGTGGACCTGAAATTGAAAAATGTGCTGTTGGAGGAAACTCAGAAGCAATTGATTTCCCACGTGCATTGTTAATCGAAAATAATTTAGAATTCAGTTTTAGCGGACTGAAAACATCCCTTCTATATTACATGAAAAATCTGCGTGAGAGTAAAAATAAACATAGTACGAGTGATATTGCAGCCAGTTATCAAGCGGCTGTTGTAGATGTTTTGATATTGAAACTAAAAAACGCCCTAAAAATAACAGGGTTCAATACCTGTGTCATTGCAGGAGGAGTCAGTGCAAATAAATCGTTAAGAGAATCAGCAAAAAAATATTTAACACCTGCAACAGTATATTATCCTCCACTGTCATTGTGCACAGATAACGCCGCAATGGTTGCTTTTTTAGGAGAATTAAAACTATCCTCTGTTGAAAATTCCTCTCTTTCGTTTCCAATCCTTCCAAATCTATCTCTAACCTGAATAATTCCATTCAGATGAATGGAGGTTTTCAGGGCTTGATGGAAAAATACGTAAGATTACAGATAAATTCTTCAAATCAATCATTTGACAAATTTTACAAAAATAAATCATGGTGGGAAACGTTTTTTCATTTATCCAATATTCAGCTTATTTAAAGTAATAAAGGCAGATTAATTAATGACTGTAGAATTTCTCCATCATCCGGATCTATGGTTTTGGGTTATGGTATTTGTAAGTATCATCACAATGATTTGGTACATCATTTATTTCAAACCTACAAAAGAATTCAAAATTTTACCAATATTAAGATCAATTTTAGTTATATTTCTTTTGCTTGGATTATTGCAACCAAAAATCACTCAAATTTTTCAGAGTGAAAAAATGAAAAAGTTAAGTATTTTTATAGATAATTCAATGAGTATGGGTTTTCATAAACGTCACTCATTAACCAGATTAAACAAAGACATTATATCTCTGTTTGGAAAACTGGAAAATAAGAATATTAATCAATCAACTTATTATTTTGATAAAACTATCTACCCGTTCACAGGAGATGAACCATTGACCGCTACAGGTTCCTCTACAAATATTGGGGAAATTATCAAAATGGCTAAAGACGAAATCCCTGAAACGTCAATGGGATACCTAATGATTACAGATGGACAGAATACTCTGGGGATAGATCCTAAACAATCCGTTAAAGATATTTCAATTCCAATATTTTCACTAGGCATTGGGGAAAAATCTGCACGTGTAGATGTTTCAATTAAATCTATAGATGCTCCTACTGTTGCAATAAAAAATGAGGATGTTGAAATTATTGGTACAATAGAATCTTTGGGAAATGTGAATCAACACCTGACTGTTTCACTGTATGATAAACACAAATTAATCGGGTCTAAATTTATTCGAGTTTCAGGAGGCGGATCGCAAACAAATGTTCGATTCATGTTTCGTCCTGATCAGTTGGGTGAAACTTTCTATACCATGAAAATATCTTCTATAGAAGATGAATTGAACATAGATAATAATCAACATTCTTTCAGTATTTCGATTTTGAAGGATCAATACAAGGTAGCAATTTTGACCGGAGCACCATCATTCAATACAGGGGTGCTAAAACAAATATTACACAAGATGCAGAGAGTATCGGTAGATCATTTTATTCAGAATCAAATGGAATTTCAACCCGGATTAAAGGCTTTTTGGGAACAAAAATATGAACTTATCATTTTGGATAACTTTCCCGTGAACCAGATGTCAAAATCATGGTATTCCTTTTTAAAGAAAAAAATCGGATCGCAAAAGTCCAGTGTGATATGGGTAGCAGGACCCTCAATTAAAAAGAGATATGTTTCTGATCTTTACTCAATTTTTGGGTTGACGAACGTCAAATGGATTCTGGAAGATAAATTAATAGGTTGGAAGTTAACATCAGAAGGAGAAAATATCATAAAATCCTTTGGAATTCACCCTGAATTTGTTGTGGGTGAATTGGAATTTCCTCCTCTCTATCCGGGGATTCAGATATCGTATCAATCTAAAACTATGCATCCTTTAGCATCCTTTAATAGCAATTTTGATGTCCCTGTATTGCTTGCAGGTGAATCCCACGGTTTTCGATTGGCAGTTTGGACCCCTGCGAATCTGCATACCTTGCATTATCATTTAACTTCTACCAAATCTGAAAGGTTTTCAGATATATTATTGAGTGGATTATTCTCTTGGTTATTACGTACTGGTGGTAATGAAACTCTTCATTTCAGGTTAAATAAAAGTAATTATCAACAGGGCGAAGAAATCAAAATTTCCGGTGTCCGTCATTCCGAAACAACCATAGGGGAATCGGTTCTGATTTACATGAATGTGAATGATTCCATTGTTAGTTCAACCGAACTGCAGTTTAACCCATTATTGGAAAGGTGGGAGGGATCATTGTGGGCTTCTTCTCCAGGTTTGAATGAATTCACAGTTGAATATCTTGATAATTCAGGAACGTATGAACAAAAGGGAAATTTCTTCGTAGAAGAAAGCCAGGTGGAATTGAATAAAGTATTTTTAAATGAAGAATTATTGCAATACATATCTAGAGAAACAGGAGGGGAGTATTATGACTGGAAACAAATGGAAAGTATGCTTTCACACTTCAATCCGGAAATGTCTTTAATGATGAAAACCAATAGAACTCGACCTTTTGAAAAATGGTGGATTATAGTTATTTTAATTTCCATATTATCTTTAGAATGGAGTATTCGTCGTAAATTTGGGTTTTTATAATTTAATTAATTTATTTAAAATAAGATAAATGAAACAAATTTCCGTTATTGGAACCGGATATGTGGGATTAGTAAGTGGAGCAGGAATTTCCGATTTTGGTCATCAAGTTACATGTGTGGATATACTTGAAGAGAAAATTTCTTCTCTAAATCAGGGAAATATTCCTATTTATGAACCGGGATTAAAGGATTTAATTGAGCGAAACGTTCAAGCAGGACGTTTGGTTTTTTCAACAGAGGTTGGAAAAGTAATTGAGAATAGCGATGTTATTTTTATTGCAGTCGGTACACCGGAAACTGCAGACGGCAGTGCGGATTTAACAGCTATTTTTTCAGTTGCTGGCACCATTGCACATCATTTGAATGGATATAAGGTAATCTGTACTAAGAGTACTGTCCCAATAGGTACCGGGAAAAAAATTATAAAAAAGATTATTGCTCAGACGGATCAATCTTTTGATTATTGTTCAAACCCAGAATTTTTAAGAGAAGGATCGGCAGTGCGGGATTTTCTCTGGCCTGACAGGGTAGTAATGGGGGCATCATCAAATAAAGCGTTTGAGGTGATGAAAGATGTGTACCGTCCTCTTTACATCAATGAGACTCCCATGCTTCATACTACAATTGAGACAGCAGAAATGATCAAGTATGCCAGCAATGCTTTTTTAGCTCTGAAAATAAGCTATATCAACGAAATTGCAAATCTTTGTGAGTCAGTGAATGCAGACGTTCACATTGTCGCCCGGGCTATGGGGATAGATGGAAGGATCAGTCCAAAGTTTTTACATGCAGGCCCCGGATACGGCGGATCTTGTTTTCCAAAAGATACAAAAGCCTTGGCATCATTAGCACAAGCCAGAAAGTCACCCATGCGTACTCTTGAAGGCGCTATCAAAACGAATGAATTACAGAAACAAAGAATGATCGATAAAATGAAATTCATAATGGGTGGTGATTTCAAGGATAAAAAGATTGCAATTTTGGGATTGACTTTTAAACCTGAAACCGATGACATTAGAGAATCCGCTGCAATCCCAATGACCGAAGCTATTTTGGAAGGAGGTGGAAAAGTTTCCGCTTATGATCCGGAAGGAGTTCCAAATTATTCTAAATTATTTCCGAATATTGGTTATGAAAAATCTTGGGAGGAAGCAGTATCTAAAGCAGATGGGATGGTCATTTTCACAGAATGGAATGAATTTAGAGGGTTGGATACTGAAAAATTAAAAGCACTGATGAATTCTCCCGTAGTTCTTGATACAAGGAATATTTTGAATATGCATGAATTTCAAAATGCAGGTTTTACATTTGATAATGTAGGGAGAATTCCCAGAAAGAATTAGGGGTATTTATTTTATGGAAATTAAGGAGTTGTCTTTACCTGGATTGTTGGTAATTAATCCTGAGATGCACAAGGATAAACGGGGATATTTTTTTGAATCCTTTCGTGGGGATATTATGAGAAAATTTGATATACCATCGTCCTTTATTCAGGATAATCAAGCCAAATCCGATATAGGAACACTTAGGGGACTACATTACCAACTAAAATATCCTCAGGGAAAACTGGTTCGTGTTTCTTTGGGAAAAGTCTATGATATTGCTGTGGATATCCGTAAAGGTTCACCAACTTTTGGTCAACATTGCGGGACAATCCTTTCAGATGAAAATCACATGATGATGTTCATTCCGGAAGGATTTGCTCATGGATATTCTGTTTTATCGAATACTGCTGTTTTTCAGTATAAATGTACCCAAATATTTCATCGGGAAGACGAATATGGGCTCCACTGGGATGATCCCGGATTAAATATAGATTGGAAGATTTCCAAACCAACTTTATCTGAAAAGGATTCAAATCTTCCATTCCTGAGAGATATTAAAGAAAAATATTTACCCGTATATGAATCCTAAAGTTTTTTTTATTACAGGAGGATGTGGGTTTATAGGTTCCAATTTTATCCGTTACCTGCTTGAAAAAACGGATATAAAACGAATAATAAATCTGGATAAGTTAACCTACGCCGGAAATACATCTAATTTAAGGGAGTTTGATATTGACAGTCGATATGTGTTCATAAAAGGAGATATTGTTGATAATAAGGTGATTCGCAGAATTTTCCAGACCCATAATCCTGACTGCCTCATTCATTTCGCAGCTGAAAGCCATGTTGACAGATCCATTGACGGTCCTGCAGAATTTATAAATACAAATATTGTCGGAACTTTTTCTCTTCTTCAAGAATCACTAAGATATTATAAATCATTGAGCAATAAAACAGAGATGGAATTCCGGTTCCACCATATTTCCACAGATGAAGTATTCGGGAGTCTCGGTGAAACAGGACTATTTTCGGAAACCACTCCTTACGATCCCAGTTCTCCTTATTCTGCATCCAAAGCATCTTCAGATCACTTGGTCAGGGCATGGCACAGAACATTTGGATTGCCGGTGTTGATTACAAATTGTTCAAATAATTATGGTCCCTATCAGTTTCCTGAAAAACTCATTCCTCTGATGATTATCAACAGTCTCAAAGAAAAACCCCTACCTGTTTACGGTAAGGGAGAAAATATCCGTGATTGGTTGTATGCGGGAGATCATTGTGATGCACTCCTAACAGTGTTAAAAAATGGGATCGCTGGAGAAACCTATAACATCGGAGGAAGAAATGAGATTCCCAACTTAACAATTGTACACACTATTTGCGATATATTGGATGAAATAAAACCACGTACACCAGCAAAGTCGTATAGGGAATTGATCACGTTTGTCCCGGATAGGCCCGGGCATGATTTTCGTTATTCAATTGATGCAACTAAAATTGAAAAAGAATTAAATTGGAAACCGAATGAATCATTCGAAACAGGAATTCGCAAAACCATTCAGTGGTATCTTGATCATGAGGATTGGTGGGAAGAAATTCTTGATAATAAATATAAACAAGAACGGTTAGGAATGCTTTAATGCTATTTTTTAAAATAATAAGAACCAGTATTTTTACCATTACTATTCTGTGTTGTGCAATGGGGCAGGATAACAGATTTGGTCAGTTAAATCTGTTTAAAGAAGA
>CAZSIH010000078.1:0-9061 GCA_964606925.1 uncultured bacterium | reverse complement strand
GATTTTGAAATTGCTTCCTCATTTTTTGGAAGAATGACGGATAATTCACCATTCTTAAATGATGCGTTTATTTCATTTGTATTCACATTATCGGGAAGGGAAAAAGACCGATTGAATTTTCCATAACCCCGTTCGATCCTGCAGGCATCTGTACTGCTTACATTATATTTCCGTTCACCGGTAATGGTTAATACATTTTCGTCAACATTAAGACTCACATCTTTCTTTGATAATCCCGGAAGATCCATTGACAGAGTGAAATCTTTTTTATTTTCATGAATATCCACGTTGGGAATCCAACTTGATCGTTGATTCTCTAATGAATTTCCAAAAAATTCATCCAGGAAATGTTCCCATTCACTGAAAGGTGACATCACCGAGCGATTTGGGTTCCATTTAATTAATGACATTTTATTCTCCTTTTATTTGATTTAAAAAATTATTGTCACCTTCTTTTAAACAAGTTGTGTTCCAATTGAAATGATGTGAATAAATATCATTAAAGACTGCACATATGGCAGTTATCTTTATTTAAATCATATTTCTGTCTGCCTATATGACATAATTACTAAAACTTTAATGATGTAAATAGGAATAAGAATTAATTTTCCCCCTTGATTAAACTACTCAATTTGAATTATAGATGAAATTAGCATTATTTGGTGGGAAGCCAGTGAGGAAGGAACCGTTTCCGTCCTGGCCTCAACCAACGGAAAAAATCAAACAGGAAGTCATCCGGTGTATACATGAAGAAGGGTGGGGAATTGGAAGTAAAGTAATTGATCGTTTGTGTGAATCATTTGCTGACTATCATGATGCCAAATATGCATTTGCCACTAATTCCGGTACGTCGGCTTTGTGGGTTTCCCTGAAAGCGGCAGGAGTGAAAGCAGGAGATGAGGTGATTGTACCGGCTTATACGTTTATTGCAACAGCTTCCAGTGTATTAATGGCAAACGGAATTCCTGTTTTTGCTGATATTGATATTAATACGGGAAATATTGATCCTGAATCAGTTAAAGAAAAAATAACGAGTAAGACCAAAGTGATAATGCCTGTTCACATTGGCGGATCTCCATGCGATTTAGACTCACTCAATGCAATAGCAGATAAACATGGAATTGCACTTATCGAGGATGCAGCCCAGGCACATGGAGCGGAATGGAACCAACAGAAAGTTGGTGGAATCGGTACCGGAGGATGTTTCAGTTTTCAGACATCAAAAAATATGACAGCAGGAGAAGGCGGGATAATTATTTCAAATGATGAGAAATTTATGGATTCCTGTTTTTCATATTACAATTGCGGTCGTGTCCGAAAGGGAGGATGGTATGAACACCGTCACTTAGGTGGAAATTTTCGAATGTCTGCAATTCAGGCTGCGGTATTGATCCCGCAGTTGGATTCCCTGGATGATTTCCTGGAAATTCGTGAATCAAATCGAAAAATACTTGATTCTGCACTTTCGAAGATTGATGGTATTACTCCCCTAAAACAATATCCGCAAGTGACAATATCTGCGAATCATTTATTCATCTGCCGGTATGATCGAGATTGTTTTCCCGGTATTTCCAGAGAGACATTTTTTGAGGCAATGCAGGCAGAAGGAATTTATACCTATCAGGGGTATAAACCGTTATACAAGGAGGATCTGTTCATCGTAGATACAAAAGAATATCCATGGTTGAAAGGTGTTGAATTTAATAAAATGTCATTTCCACATACTGAAAGATTTTCAGAAATGGAAGCAATTTGGTTAAGACAAAATTATCTTCTGGGAACCCCTCAGGATACTCAGGATATTATTAATGCTTTTGAAAAAGTAACAACCGAGATGAAGAAAAATCCGAATCTCTTTCTCAATAGAGAAAAAAACAGCTAAATTTCACGGAATATTTTATAACAATAAAGGTAAAAATATGATTGATTTACATTCAAAATTATCCTCCATTGATGCACCAGTGGATTGGGTTGGATTAAGAGAAGTCAGTGAAACAACAACTGCACGAATGATTCGGGATGGTAATCCCGTTGCGAATGATTCATCTATCTCTCATGGTGTCATGGTAGAAGTTTTGAAAAACGGACAATTTGCTTATTATGGAACGAAAGACCTCACATCAAGGGGAATCTCCACTGCGGCGGATAAAGCGGCAAATTTAGCTGAATTAGCGGCTCCTTATGCTGTGTATAAATTTAATCAGGACGCCCGGCCTGTTCACACCGGTTCCTATAAATCTCAGTTTGAGAAATCTCGTCATTCCATTTCGGTAGGGAAAATCAATGATTTGCTGTTAAAATGCAACGGGGCTTTGAAGATTTCCAATAAAATTGTAAGCGTAGCATCACTCTCCGTTATTATTGAATCTGACCACCATTTCGTGAGCAGTAATGGGAGTGATATTACGCAGGACTTTTTTCTTCTCGAATTTGATTTGAGAGCAACAGCTCAGGATGGTAATAACATGCAGACAAGGACATTTGGCGGGATGCGTGGTAATTGTTTTCAAATTGGAATGGAATATTTTGATGAATTGGAAATGCTTGCTAATGCCGGTCGAATTGGTGAACAGGCACTGGAATTATTGACTGCGGATGAATGTCCCGGTGAAACGACTGATCTGGTTATTGCCTCTGACCAAATGATGCTTCAGATTCATGAAAGTGTGGGGCATGCCATTGAGGTAGATCGAATTCTCGGCGATGAACGAAATTATGCCGGATGGAGTTTTGTTCATTTGGAAGATTTTGGAAATTTGAAATACGGTTCACCCCTGATGAATATCACTTTCGATCCCACTGTGTCTCATCAATTTGCTTCTTATGGATATGATGACGGTGGACTAAAAGCGGAAAAACATTTTTTAATAAAAGACGGTATCCTCTTGAGAGGTTTAGGAGGGATGGAAAGTCAGATCAGATCCGGAACACCCGGAGTCGCCAATTTCCGTGCAAGTTCTTGGAACAGGGCTCCCATTGACAGGATGGCAAATATAAATCTGGAACCGGGAGATTCCACATTCGATGAAATAATTGAATCTGTGGATCACGGTGTTTATATGGAAAGTAACAGAAGCTGGTCTATTGATGATTACAGAAACAAATTTCAATTTGGGTGTGAATATGCAAAATTAATTGAAAATGGAAAATTCACTAAAACGTTAAGAAATCCAAACTACCGTGGTATCAGCAATTCATTTTGGAAAAATTTAAAAAGGGTCGGTGATAGAAGTACATTTCAAATTTATGGAACACCAAACTGTGGAAAGGGAGAGCCGAATCAGGTGATCCGTGTCGGTCATGCATCACCGGTGTGTTTATTTCATGATGTTGAAATTTTTGGAGGAGCTTAAAAAATGAAGGAATTATTTACAATATTTTCTAAAAAAGTATTTGAATCTCTCAAACAGGATGAAGTGTTAAAAATGACATTTTCGGGAGAAAGAAGTCAATTTATTCGAATAAATAATGCTAAAATCAGGCAGACAGGATTTGTAGATGATGCAGACGTATCCCTGACTTTAATTTTCAATAACCGCACCTGTTCACGTTCATTTACCTACACCGATGATGCGGATAAAAACTTGAAAACTGCATTAACTGTTGTATTGGAAATGAGGGATGAAATCAATCAACTCCCTGAAGATAAATATATTGTTGAACCGAAAAAATCCGGTTCCACTAAAGATATTAGACATTGTTCCTTATTGCCTCAGAATCAAGTTGTCGATGCGTTATTACCTGTTATGCAGGGTGTGGATTTGGTTGGCATTTGGGCATCCGGGAGAATTTTCAGAGGATCAGCCAACTCTCTTGGATTGAATCATTGGTTTGAAACAGACTCATTTTCTTTGGATTATTCACTGGTGACTCCACAACATCAAATGGTAAAAGGAACTTATTCCGGCAGGGACTGGGATCAGAACAAATACGAAGAATTCCTTAGCGCATCGAAAAAAAAGGTGGACATGTTAAACCGTAAACCGGTGAAAATTATGCCGGGTTCTTACCGAGTGTGGTTTGAACCAGCAGCGGTTGGAGATTTCATTGGTATGTTTTCGTGGAATGGACTGAGTGAAGCCTCGATCCAGCAGGGATGCAGCGGATTTGGTAAAATGAGAAAAAACAGTGAATTATTATCACCAAAATTTACGTTGAAAGAAGATTTTTCCTCCGGAATGGTGCCTAGATTTAACTCGGAAGGGGAAATAGCACCGGAAGCGATGACGCTCATAGATGGAGGAAAACTTAAGAATACGCTGGTGAGTTCCCGAACCGCAGCAGAATACGGAGTTGATTCCAATATGGCAGAGAACGGAGAGTACCTTCGGTCTCCTAAAATGAAATCGGGATCCCTGTCTGAAGTTGATGTTTTACCGATGATTGATAATGGTTTATTTATTTCAAATATTCATTATTTAAATTGGAGTGATAATCCATCCGGGAGGATTACAGGATTAACACGGTATGCGTGTTTTCAGGTTGAAGGTGGTGAAGTGACAGCTCCAATTGATACTATGCGGTTTGATGATACGTTTTACAGATTTTTTGGGAGTGAATTAGAAGCGGTGGGTCAGAAAATGGATGTTATTCCAGATGTGTCTACTTATTACGGACGAAGCATTGAAGTGAAGAGTTGTCCTGGAATTTTAGTCAATTCATTCGCACTGACCCTATAGTTGGTTTAATGTGCCCGGAACAGGAGTCGAACCTGCACACCCTTGCGGATACTAGACCCTGAACCTAGTGCGTCTACCAGTTCCGCCATCCGGGCAATTAGAACAGCAAAATTACTCAGGTGCATAAATTAATCCCAACGAATAAACACCAATTATTTTAATTAGTACAGTACATTACAATGACTCGACATGAAATCTGGAATTATTGCAACCAACAGAAAAGCGTATCATGATTATTTTATTTTTGATACTTGTGAAGCAGGGATAATACTGAAAGGTAGTGAAGTAAAGAGTTTAAGAGAAGGAAAGGTAAATTTAAAGGATTCATATATTTCGATTCGGAATTACACAGCTATACTGATTGGTGTTCATATAAGCACATATTCACATACAGGATTTTCCGGTCATGATCCGTACAGACCAAGACAACTTTTATTAACAAAAAAAGAAATGACTCGATTATCCCAGAAAGTTGCAGAAAAAGGATTAACATTGATTCCAGTTAAAATGTATTTTAAAGGGAGTTGGGCAAAAATAGAAATAGCTTTAGCCAAGGGTAAAAAAACATTTGATAAACGAGAATCAATTAAACGTAAAGACATGAAAAGAGACACAGACAGGGAATTAAGGCTTAAACCATGATGTTCAAATCCACAAAAGAACAAATGGACATCATTTCCAGAAATGCTGTAGAAATTATCCCTGAAGATGAACTCGTTAAAAAATTAGAAGACTCCCGGAAAAAGAATTCACCTCTCATTGTCAAACTGGGTTGTGATCCAAGTAGGCCGGATTTACATATTGGACATTCGGTCGTTCTGAGAAAGTTACGCCAGTTTCAGGATTTAGGTCATAAAGCTGTTCTCGTTATTGGAGATTTTACGGCGATGATCGGCGATCCGTCCGGCAGGAATAAAACACGACCACAATTAACAAGTGAAGAAACCGCCGAATATGCGAAAACATATGTTGAACAAGCAGATACCATATTGGATGTTAAAAGATTGAAAGTTGTTTATAATACTCATTGGCTTTCAAAAATGAATTTTGTTGATGTCATTCAACTTTCAAGCAAATATACAGTTGCAAGAATGCTGGAAAGGGATGACTTTACCAAGCGATTTAAAAATGAGATACCTATATCAATTCATGAATTATTGTATCCCTTGGCTCAGGGGATGGATTCTATTGAGTTGAAAGCTGATATAGAATTAGGAGGAACGGACCAGAAATTCAATTTACTCGTGGGTCGTGACCTGCAGAGAGAATATGACCAAATACCACAAGTGATTATTACGAATCCATTGTTGGAGGGAACAGATGGCGTAGAAAAAATGTCAAAATCCTATAATAATCATATTGCCCTGAATGATATTCCGGAAGAGATGTATGGAAAAACAATGTCCATTCCTGACACATTAATTTTAAAATATTTTCAACTCGCCGCAGATTCCAGTGAAAAGGTGATGGAAAAAGTCAAAGTAGATTTAAATGATCCAGAAAAAAATCCTCGTGATTTGAAAAGAAAATTAGCAAGGAAAATAATTGAATTATATCACGATAAAGATGCCGCAATAAAAGGAGAAAAACATTTTGATAATATAATTGTGAATAAAGGGATTCCTGAAGATATCCATGTAATATCTCTCAAAACAAAAACTTTATTAGTTGATATTTTGAATGAACAAGAATTAGTCAAAAGCAAGACAGAAGGGAAACGTTTGATTAATCAAAATGCTGTGAAGATAAACGGACAACTTTGCAATGACATTCAATTTCAAATCGTTCCCGGACAAGAATACATTATCAAGGTTGGAAAACGTCGTTTTATAAAAATAATATAGAGAAATTTCCCTTGATTTCTTTTATAGTGGTTTAATTGATACGATATATTTTCCTTTTTTTTCAGTAATCTTATTATTTCTGTTTAACAGTTTCATTCAAATATCTAAATTCAATTTCCATTTTTTATAGAACAATTTAAAACTGAGGAGTAATTATGGCAGAAAATGTCATGGAATTCAGTGACAATAATTTTGAGTCGGAGGTATTGAAGGCCGATACACCGGTTTTGGTTGATTTTTGGGCGGAATGGTGCGGACCCTGTAAAGCGTTAGCGCCTACAGTAGCAAATTTAGCTGATGAATATAAGGATAAGGTGAAAGTAGGAAAGGTCAATGTGGATTTAAATGGAAATACAGCCTCGAATTACGGTGTGCGGAGTATTCCTACTCTTTTGATTTTTCAAAATGGTACAGTCGTCAATCAAATTGTTGGGAATGTACCAAAAGACAGTATTACAAAACTACTCAACGAGGTAGTTTAGATTACAAAAAAGAGAATTTCTTTTTTTGAAATTCTAAATTTGGATTTTTTTATTAGATAAAATGATGAGAAGGAAAGTAATAATCATAGGTTCCGGACCTGCGGGTTTAACTGCGGCGCTTTACACTGCAAGAGCAAATTTAAATCCAATAGTTTTTGAAGGGAGCCAACCAGGAGGACAACTGACAATTACAACGGATGTTGAAAATTTCCCTGGTTTTCCCGAAGGAATTATGGGTCCCGACCTGGTGGATTTGTTTCGAAAACAGGCAATTAGATTTGGTACTGAATGTGAGTATAAAACCGTAACAAAAGTTGATTTTACCAAGCGTCCCTTTTCTGTTTGGATTGGAGATTCCTATTACACTGCAGAATCGGTTATTATATCAACCGGTTCCACAGCTAAACTTTTAGGATTGGAATCAGAAATGGAATTAATGGGTCATGGTGTTTCCGCATGTGCAACCTGTGATGGATTTTTTTTCAAAAGAAAAAAGGTCTTAGTTGTGGGCGGAGGTGATTCAGCAATGGAAGAATCATTATTTTTAACCAAATTTGCCTCAGAAGTACATATCATACATAGAAGAGATGAATTGCGGGCATCGAAAATAATGCAGCGGCGGGTTCTTGAAAACGAGAAGATTAATGTTATATGGAATTCCACCCTCACCAAAATTAACGGTTCTGTTGGAAAAGGTG
The DNA here is from genome assembly GCA_964606925.1 of uncultured bacterium. Taxonomy (GTDB): domain Bacteria; phylum Fidelibacterota; class Marinisomatia; order Marinisomatales; family AB-629-J13; genus AB-629-J13. The sequence continues at coordinate 1,358 of CAZSIH010000078.1, read as the reverse complement.
TTACTGGTGTTCAGTTGCAAAATTCACATACAGGTGAAAAAACGGATATGGATTGTGATGGTGTATTTTTAGCTATTGGACATACACCGAATGTATCCCTTTTTAATGGATTTTTAGATACCGATGAACATGGATATTTAGTCACTAAGGATAAGACTTCCAAAACGAATATTCCCGGTGTATTCGTCTGTGGAGACGTTCAAGATCATCGTTACAAGCAGGCAATAACTGCTGCCGGAACCGGATGCATGGCTGCAATAGACGCAGAACGGTATATCGAAACACATCCCCTTGAGTAATTTTCCTTTCATCATTCGCATATATACTGGAGTGAATGATGCAAAAACGATTAGTATTTGAATTAAAAAATGTAAAAAAAGAGTATCATAATAATATGGTACTGCACATAAAACACCTGCAATGCCATCCGGGGACGATCTACGGAATAATCGGTCCAATTGGCGCAGGCAAGACCACCCTGCTAAAAATATTGAGTGGAAGATTGAAACCTTCAATTGGTGAATTACGTTTTGAAGGAGAAGAATTTCAAACCAATTGGTGGGGAAAAATCAAACCTTTTGATACTATTTGGTATGGAAGTATTGAAGATTTGGATAGAAATAAAACTGTTTCTGATTTACTTTCTCATACTTACCTTGGTACCAAACAAAAAAATAATGATTCATATTTCTCATCAAAAAATCAAAAATATCTGCTTTCAGAAAAAATTGAAAACTTATCTCAGGGTGAAAAAGCATGGTTGTTAAAATGCATGTTACATAATCAGGACCCACGAGTGGTGATTATTGATGATTACGGGATATATCTGGATCAAAAAAAGAAAATGGAGTTCCAGAAAACGATTCTAAAAATGAATAAGGATTTAGGAACAACGGTAATTCTTGGGAGTCATGATGACAGGGATATCAAAAAATTTGCCGCTGTACTTATTTATTTTGATAATGGGCATATTTCGAAAATTAGACCTGGAATCTCAAGTAAGAAATCAAGAAAAAAATAGTCATGATAAAAGTATTTAAATTTATATATTCAGTAATTTAACATTAATATCTTAAGTATAACATTATATTTAATTTTGATGAATTTGAATCAAGATGAATAATTCGAGATATCTGGATATAATTTCGAGAATTAAGGGTAAAAACATCATTATAATAGGTGATATCATGTTGGATGTTTATTATTGGGGTGATGTCCATCGAATTTCTCAGGAAGCGCCGGTACCAATAGTTCAAATAAAAAAAGAAAATGTCAGGGCAGGTGGAGCAGGAAATGTAGCGAAAAATGTGTCTGGTTTAACCGCAAATCCCATTCTTATTGGAGTGTTGGGGGAAGAT
>CAZSIH010000077.1:0-9114 GCA_964606925.1 uncultured bacterium | reverse complement strand
TTCCACCGGATTACCTGAAGGATTGGTGACAGTGGCTATGATCCGTGTCCGGGCATTGTCACCGGCTACATCTTCCCCCACCAATACCGGATTTCCATTATTATTCATGGAAACAGAATATCTTTCCAAAGTAAGGGAATAATTTGTAACAATAGAAACAGTTTCTATCCCTGTGATGGTGGAGTCAAATCCGGGATGATTGAAACTTCCGGTGATAGTTGCTAATCCAACATCTTCCGGTTGTCCTAAATCTTGGAAGTTTAGACTGTAATCACCGTTGGAATCTGTGGACACCTGAGAGTTGATAAATCCCCTGTCTGCTGAAAAAGATATGGTTACGGAATTCACAGCCATATTCAGCCCATTCAATAATCTTCCCGAAATCACAGCTTCCGTTAGACCATTATCCAGTGTTATTTCATTCACATCCGTATTCAAACTTAATTGGTAGGGCCACACATCCGATGCATCATACACACTGAATGTGACAGATTCACTCTCACCTGTTTCATCTCCGATGAATGCCGTGACTAAAACTCCTTCAAAATCCTCCGTTCCGGATTGATCCTGATAAGCAGTTCCATTGTCTAAAAAGTAAGCGAAAACTTTTCCCTGATTATTTGTCATGTAAATCTCAGCATCATAAGAACCTACATCCTGATTTCCCAAAACTTCAGCATTAAAATAAATTGTTTGTCCTTCGATTAAATTCCCCGCTTGGTCCGTCACCGTTGCAATGATTCGTGTTCGGGCATTATCACCTGCTACATCTTCCCCCACCACTACAGAATTCCCATCTTCGTTTAATGAAATGGAATAGCTGGTTAATGCCAAGGTATAATTGGTGACGATGGCAACCTGAGCTGTCTTGGTAATTGTGGAGTCAAACCCCGGATGGGTAAAACTACCTGAGATAGAAGCCAATCCTACGTCAGAAGGCTGTCCTAAATCCGTAAAAACCAGACTGAAGTCTCCCTGTGCATTTGTTGTATCCTGAGAATTGATATGTCCCCTGTCCGTGGAAAATGAAAGGGTTACATTCTTTACATAATGATTTAATCCATTTAATAATTTTCCTGTAAGGGTCGCATAGGTTTGCCCATTATCCAGGGTTATTTCAGTTGTGCTTGAATTCAGGGTTAATTGATATGGCCAGACATCAGATTCTGAAAATACACTGAATTGTACCGATTGATTTTCTCCGGTGGCATCTCCAATAAATGCGATGACGGTAACACCTTCAAAATCTTCGGTTCCGGCTTGATCCTCGAAAGCATTTCCATTATCCAAAAAGTAGGCTTTTGCTTTTCCCTCATTGTCAGTTGTATAAGTCTCTGCATCAAAAGATCCTACAGTTGTTCCTCCCGTCCCTTCTGCTGTAAATAAAATGGACTGCCCTGCAACCGCATTTCCTGCTTGATCGGTAATTGTAGCTACAATTCTGGTGTGGGAATTGTCTCCTGCAGCATCTTCCCCAACCAGAACTGGATTACCACTTTCATTCAATGAAACTGGGTATGAATCCAATACCAAATTATAATTCGTAACGATTGATATGTATTCTTTTTCTTCAATATTGGAATCAAATCCCGGATGTCTAAAACTTCCCGTTATGGTCGCCAATCCTACATCTGACGGCTCACCTAAATCACGAAATATTAAGGTGTAATCTCCGTTGGAATCCGTCGTTACCTGAGATACAAGATAACCACGATCTGTAGAAAAAGATAAAATGACATTGGGAACCGGTTGGGTCAATCCGCTGAGTAACCTTCCGTTAATGGTTGCAAACGTGGCACCGTTATCCAAAGTGATTTCGTTTACATCCGTATTTAAACTTAACTGATAAGGCCAGACGGATTCAGTAAATACACTGAATTGGACTGAATTATTTTTTCCTGTGATATCACCGATAAAAGCAGTGCAGGTTACACCCTCAAAATCTTCGGTTTCTCCTACATCCTGATATACAGTTTCATCATCGTTAAAATATGCGAATACCTTTCCCTGTGAGTTGGTAATGTTTGTGCTGGATGTAATGGTACCAACAATATTTCCCTGAGCTTCTGCAGAAAATATGATTTGTTCTCCCTGAACTGGGTTTCCGGAATTATCCGTTATGGTGGCAATCAACCGAGTCATGGCTTTATCTCCCGCAATATCTTCCCCAACAATAATCCAATTCCCTAAGCTATCCTGTGAAAGAGGATATTGAGACAGGGTGATATTATAATTTGTACCGATCAAAACCTGCGTTGAATCTGACTGTGTTCCAGTAAACGCTCCATGGGAATAATATGCTGTAATTGTCGCCAAGCCCAGTTCATCATTATGGTTAAACTCAACGGTTCCCCTACCCAGATTGTCCGTAAGAAAAGTATATTCTTTTTGCTGAGCGTCACCAAATGAACCTACATCCGTGGTCAGATCAACATATACAAACTTTACCGGATTACTTAATTTATTATACACATAGATCGTTAATGTAGATGATTGAGGAGAGCTTGTTTTAAAAATCTGATTTATACTGGGTGTAATAGCAATAGAATAAGGCCAAACCACAGTATCAGGATAAACATCAATAAGCGCTTGGGCAAACACTTCCGTGTTCTGAGAATATTCTGCTTTCAGAAGTGCTTTGGATTCACCAAAAGCTGCTGCATTTCCGGGATCCTTGAAAAGGACGGTAACGGTTCCATTCTCATCTGTATATCCTGATTGAGGGTCCATTTGCCCGTAAGAAGAATTTTCTTTTTTTGAAGAAAAAGATATCAAGGCTTCCTCTATAGTTTTATCATCTTTATCCTTCAATATAGCCGAAACCCGAGTTGTCACAACATCACCTAAAATATCCTCACCTACATTTTCACCTGAAAGATCATTTCCTGCTACAGGTTGAGTCGTCATGGTCATGGTGTAATTAGAAGATGTATCCTCAGTGGGTGTTCTTTCATCACAGCTTAATTGTAAAACTGCAATAACAGTGAGGAAAATGATTGGAACAATTTTAGAATTTTTCATGATTTACTCCTTGGATTTTCCCTCTTTAGTCTGGTCTTCATTCCCTTTGAAAAATATAGAATTTTCGATTTCAATCATATCTTCACTTTTCGGGATTCCGCTAATGTTATCTACAACAACAGACGGAGTTATTTGAATGATCAGATCAGTTTTCCTATCCACAATATCCGTACTGGTGAACAGTTTCTTCCCTAACCAAGGGATTTTATGAAGAAGAGGAAATCTATACACGGTATTTTTTTTGTCCTTGCTGATCAGTCCTCCCAGGATAATGGTCTCTCCATCCCGCACACGGATTGTTGTAGAGGATGACCTGCTTTTTACCCGGGGTATATTTCTACTGGGTCCTATAAATTCAAAAATGGAAGCAACTTCCGTTTCTGCACGAACAGTGATGTCCCCATCAGTATTCACTGTCGGTAAAACCGTGAGTTTTATTCCAACTTCCTCCCGCTGAACCTGAACCTGTCCGCCTACACCACCGGAACTTAGAATATAGGGTACGATGTCTACCATTTTAATGGTTGCCTCCCTGCCATTTAACGTCACCAATTTTGAATCCGCTAAAATGTCCGCTTTATTATCTTTCAACAGCAAATCCAATGTGATATCCAAAGCTGTCATTTGCCGACTGAATCGAGGACCGCCATCACTGGCACCGAGCCGTTCAAAATACATTTGGGTGGGTTTTTGATCCGCAGGCATAGGAGAAAATTGTTCGGAAACAGTTCCATCACCGGCTTCTGTTTGGGTGATCCCCGGTACCAGACTTCCTGCTCCTGCAAAAGGCGGAGAGGCGTTTTCTGCAAGAATTGTTGTATATTTAGCTAATTTAGACCAATCAATTCCCAATTTTTCATTCTGGTCAAGGGACACTTCAATGAGTCGTGTTTCCAAAAGGATCTGGATAGCAGGTACATCAATTTTCTTAACAACCTCTTCTATCTCCGCAATTTTCTTCGGCGATGCATTTATGAGCAGTTTGTTCCCGGACACATCCACCTGGATTTGTTTTGTCAAATCCTGTAAAAGTGTCTTTACTTCTAATGCATCAGAATATTTTAAATTAATGACGTGAGCTGTAATTCCCACTTCTTTTTCCAATTTTTTAGGTTCGGCTATTAAAAAAGAATTTCCTACAATTTCATAACTCAATCCGACAGACCGAACTACAAGATTAATCGCTTGTTCTATGGGAACATCATCCAAATGAATGGAGATTTTATCCTGCCGGTTTACATTTGGATCCGTAACAATATTATAACCGCTCTCTTTAGCAAGAATAGAAAGAATTCCCGGTAAAAATGCATCTTCAGCATGAACGGAAACCAGAGTGAGGTTTTCTTTTTCCTGGGCAGAGATCGTCTTAGCATCCTGTGCCAATAATAATGGGATTAATAATAAACAGCCTATTACAATTTTTTTCATTTGTCACCTAATTTCATTTGCTGATCATCCAGGGAAGTTGATTCAACTTCAAAAAATTTATCCTTTCCCTGTTTCTCAACGGTTATTCCAAATTTACCAATATTTTTCACCCATCCGCCGGCAAGTGAATCCCCTTCCACCACATTAAAGTGTTGTCCCTTGAAATATATTCCCGCATATTTTATTTTTCCACTGATGACATGGGTTACTTTTATCTTTGATGTGCGTTTTCCACTGATTCGTTTTCCACTGGCATCGGTTAAATAGACAACATTTGTAAGTCTCATCGGTTCTTTTTCCAGAGAAAATTCATAATCTAACCGATATTTCAATCTATCCTCAAGAAAACCAATTACATTCTCCAGTTCCTTATCCGTACCGATTTTTGTATTCTGGGCACGGATCACAGCATTTTGCCATTTCTCTCGAACAGGGTATAATTTCAGACTGGCAAATAAAACTGATAATAATGCCAGAACTACAACAATAACCCAAACAGTATTTGAACGGTCGTTCATGATATAATTTTTACTTTTGATTTGATAAGAGTCAGAGTGGATATATGCAAGTCTATTTCCTGTTGCATTAAATCATTTTCTTCCACCCGGTTTTTTATACGCTCAATTCCGTTTTTAATGGATAATTCGTTTATTACAATGAGGCGTGGAGATTTTTCCATTTCCGCCAAAAATTTTCCTAAATTTTCAAAACTGCATATTACTGTCATTTCATAAGGTGAACTGTAATAATTCCCCACTTTTTCCCGTGGTCTTGGTCTTATTTTTTTAACAATAATGTCAAATTTGGTCATCATATCCGTCAGTGATTTCAGAAATGGTAGTGAAGAATCCTCCGCAAGGGAATCTGCAACAGACAGTGCTAAATTTTCAGAGAATAAAGTGTATACCTGATCCAGTTTTTCTGCTAATATTTTAGCGCTGATAAACTGTTCGTTTAATTCAGTTTGCTTTAGTTCCAATTGTTTCAAAGACAGAGGTTTATCACCAATAAAAAAATTAAGGCTGAGCCAAAAAGTAAGGGTCAGAAATAGAGTCAATCCGAATAACAGTGAATTACGATTCATTTTCCGGCACCTCCTTCGGTTCTTTCAAATGGTTCTTTACTTTTTTTTTATCGGATGAAAGGGATTGTTCATCAGGTAATACTTTGTTAGTTTTTGCCGCAAACTTTTTATTTCTAATCTGTTTTGAAATGGGAGGAATGGATGCCAACGGTGCTTCCAACTCAAATGCAACTATATCCTGCCCTCTTACATTTATTAATGCATGATGCATGAGTTTCAATCGAGTAAAATTATCCGAAAATTCATGGTTCGATTTCAATAAATGAATAAATCGCTCCACCTGTTCAAAATCTTTCTGCTCCCTGTATGTCGCAGCGATTCCCTTTATCAAAAGTTTATTTTTTTTATATTTCAATTCGGTCAATGACATATCCTCAGGGGTCATCTTCCCCAGTTTTTCAAGGTTTTCTGCCCAGAGAAAACGATTGTTCTCCAAATTTGCCAATGTCATTATATCCTGCTTTGACAGATTTTTTCCTTTTTCTCTTAATAAACTGATCTCTCCTTTGATTTGATCAATTTCCTTATTCTTCTGTTGTATAAGGCTATTGTAATTAAATCCGATGTACAAGGATAAACCATTCACTACTAAAAGCAAACTCACCAACAATCCAAATAGTACCCAGCGGATTCGCTCTTTATTCCTTACGGCTAAGGATTCAGATGTTTCTCTTTTATTCAGGTTGATAAGAATCAATTTTTTCATGATTCGTTACATCCTCTAATTGCAAGCCCAGATGCAATGGTATACTGGGAAGGATCTCCTTCCAAAATTTCATCCTTCATTTCCATCCCGGAAAATGGGTTGAAAACCACTGTATCCAATTGAAGTCGTTCCTGCATTAAAGCATCCAATCCTGAAATGGAACTCCCACCCCCCGAAAGATAAATTCCCGTAAAATGACTTTGATTTGAGGATTTGGCATAAAACCGCAAAGTACGCCTGACATCTTCAATAAAATTTTCTAAAGCTGATCGTTCTGTGACAGAAATAATTCCTGTGTTTTCTTCAGTCTTTTTAAATGCCTCCACTCCAATGGATAACAATTCACTTTGTGCAGTTAAATAATCAAGTGATTTTCGTGATGAGATATCCTTCACCAACTCATGGATCCCGATGGGAAGATCCCTGGTAAAAAACATATCCTGATTTCCCCATACAATTAATGAAGAGGTTACAGCTCCAATATCCAATAACACAACCACTCCCTCATCAGGTAAACTGTGGGCTGCAAGAAATGAATTCATGACAGCCACCGGATCAACATCAACAATACCCGGTTTTATACCTGAATCTTTTACCATATCCAAATGAGCGGACAATACTCGTTTTGTACATGCAATTAACGCTACATCAATTTTATCCACTTCATGCCTGTTTGGACCCAATATCTGGTAATCTATCACCGCATCGGTACCATCCATGGGAATGTGTTTTCTTGCTTCAAAATTCATGGATGATTCTAATTCATTTTTCGCCATTTCCAGGGTTGTGATCTGTTTTACCGAGGCATTGGTCCCGCTGATTCCTGTGATCAGATTTTTCAACCGTTTTGGTTTGATCCCATTTTGACGAAGCAGTTCTTTTATGGCAATCACCCTCATGGGGGAATCAATTTTTTCCGGGTCATAAGGCCGGTTTTGCTCCGGGATGAGCCGTTGGGAAGTTTTAATAACTTTAAACCCTGATTTAATTTTTTCCAGTGCGACCAGTTTCACTACCTGTCGACCTATATCAAGTCCTATATACAAAATATTTCCTTTTTCCTGTTATTTATGAAAAATTGAAAAAATTGTCATTCCTGACTTGTCGGGGGAGTTGGTTGTTATCTTCTCCGTCATCCTGAGAAATGGAATGAAATTGAACATTACCTGTCAACCGTAGCTTTAGCGTAGGTGGATCGAAGGATGGACTCATGTCTCTCTTCGATAACGCTGCGCTACTCAGAGTGACATGGTTCAGAGTGACATCGTATATCAAACACTCAACCATCACTCACCTGCAACCAAGCCATAGGATTTCAACCTCAGCACGATAGCGCCGTCAACTGTACTTTGATCAGGATAATAAGGCGGTGGCTGGTTTATTAAATTGTAATCATAATTATAATTTTTGTCGTATCCAATATCTTCAGATGTATAGCATTCTCCGCCGGGAATTGGATTTGAACACGGCGAATTCCTTTTCATATAACCTCTTTCCTGCTGAACAATGGATCCCCAAAGATTTACAAATCCTCTGTAATCAATATTACCGGTATAATTCCCTCCTGAAGATTCCGGTAGGACAGGATTTCGATGACCTCCTCTTCCATCTCCTAATGAAAACCAGGGTTGACTTGTGTTTGGAATTGCGCAAGCAGGACAGAAAGTTGACTGGACTGAATTCTGCCAATAATGGGAAATAAAAGCTCCATGAAGCGCCATTAATGCTCCATTAATGTTTACATCCGATCCCAGATTGTTATTCCTTGCTCCGTTTTCCCTGGTATTTGCAAGGATAATATTTCCTCCTGCAACCAAACCCAAAACATTATTTGTACCGCCGTCATCAGGATGAATGATTGCGCCATTCGAATAAGAATCCTCATAAACGATATTATCAATGATCCAAATGTTCCCCCATATCTGGTCAATAATTGATGAATCATCATGGCGACGGTATTCAACAGAATCATCTGTAACAACCGTATATTGTCCTTTCACGGTTCCATGTACCAATGCGGGACCGCCTTTTACATAGATGACCTCGGGACCCGTATACGGATAAAAGGTTCTATTTGAATGGACATAAGACTTATCGGTTACTTCTTCTTTACAGTCCTCCGGATCATAACGGTCATCACAGAGCCAGTAACGGTAATCAAAATGATGGAACCCATTGGCGCTGCACATGGCTTGACCATTATCTAAATGATTATGGTAAAATTCAAAAGCGTTGAATGGGATCTCCGTATTTAGAGCGCCTTCATCCCCTTCATAGGTTAAAAATACTTCTTCCTGATGCGAAAACCCTGTACCTGTGGTTGTACTGTAATTCATGGTACCCGGTTCGATGGCAAGTATCCACCTGTTAAAAAAATTGAAAGGATCATTTCCTGCAACAAAAGCGGCATATTTATCTGTTTCCCTCGATTCCAGGAAAAGTTGATCCCCACTGTTTATCTGAGTCATAAATGTTGCTATCAAATCACCACCAATATCCGTATCGTCTATTATTAAAAAATCTGATCCGTCGTATTCGGTTACATCATCCCAGGCTTCAGCCCATGTATCGGCATCCATTATTTGAATTGAAAAATCTGCAACCTGCTGTCCCGGAGTTATGGCATCATACATAAAATCTATTTCGGGTGCTGCTGCCAGTACCGGAGGAATGAGATACCACCATTGAGTGGCATAATACCCACCTGATTCCTCAAATTCAATTTCAGTCATGATGAGTGTGTCTTGTATATTTTGAACGAATGTTATCATTTCATCAGCAGAAAAAGTTCGCTTAGCATTTGCCCTCAAAATATCTGCCGAATTATCCGGCGGATATACGATTGTACTCACAGTATCAATGATGGATTCTCCAT
>CAZSIH010000076.1:0-9190 GCA_964606925.1 uncultured bacterium | reverse complement strand
CCGAATTCCCAACAGAATTTTCACTATCCCCTGCTTATCCTAATCCGTTTAATCCTGTGACAACAATCACGTACAGTTTGCCGGAGGAGAGTTATATTAACCTGTCCATTTATGATATGACAGGACGATTGATAAAGACCCTGAAAACAGGGTTGATCACAGCCGGAATTTATGAGATACGGTGGAACGGGACAAATATGGATGGAGTGAATGTATCTTCCGGAATTTATTTTTGTGAGATGAATGACGGAAATCGATCGAACTTCATCAAATTAATTTTGATGAAATAATACATAATTTTTTAATTTAGGAGAAAAAATGAAATTTACCCAAAATTATATTCTGGTCATTTTATTCACATTTACACTGGTCCCTCAACAATTATTGAGTAATAATTTGAGGAATATTACCGTTCAAAATACATTTTTACAGGAAAAGGTTGATGATTCGGAATCCTACAATCAAAATAATTTTAATGAACAGAAGTTCCAGAGTATGCTGGAAAGCGGACGAACAAGTGCTGCATCTTCTTATAAGGATTTGCAGGAAATGCTTTCAGCAGCGCACAATCATGAGATTGTTCCGGGACTCAGGGGCGAACTGTATATTGCTATGTATGATTCATGGGGTGACGGCTGGAACGGTAATTGGTTAACTATTGGTGATGAACAATTTACAATTGAAGACGGTACATTTGCAGAAGCTACTTTAACTCTTGAGGATGGTACCTACCCAGTTATCTGTGATGGTGGGTCTTGGCAGAGTGAGGTATCTTGGGAGATTTACGATGCCAATACTGAAGATCTGCTTCTTTCGGGTGGTGCTCCCTATTCAGGTGAACTGGAGGTAGGTGGTGATCCCCCTCCTGTTCCTGATAATGATAATTGTGCTGATGCGGAATTGGTGAGTGGTCCTACTCCTGTTACAATTTCAGGAACCTCTATTGGTGCCACCATTGATTGTCCTGGTCTTTTGGACTGGAATGCCGTATGGTATGAGATCCCAGTTCCTGATGAGCCTAGTGATATAGAGATACACATTGAATCATCACAGGATATTACAAATGCAGGGATAATAGTTATGGATGATTGTGACTGCGACGATTATATAGCTGGGGAATATGAATTTACAGGAAATGGAACTGGTATTGATTTATTTTTTGAAAATGTTTCCGTAATTGGTGGATCTATAGTTTTTCCCTTAATGATACAACCTCAAGCTGATTTTGAGGTTACATTTGATTTTGAATCAACAGAACCGCCATCTACTGATTTCAGCACAACCATTATTGCAACAGATGATCTGGATTCTTTGCCCTTTGAACTGACTTTCGGAACCAGCCCCGATGCAACCGTGGGCTACGATGACGGTCTGGACGTATTTGCTCCGCCACCGCCACCTCCACCGGCATGGGATGCGGCGCTGTTCAATATGGAGATCAATGACCGGTTTTTTGCTGATTATCGCCCTACAACACCGGACGGAGGAATCACCGAATGGGCAATTGATTTTCAGGCGGAACAGGGCTCGGATGAATACATTCTCAATTGGGATCCTGCATCACTGGGTCCCGGAAATTTCACTTTATCAGATCCGTTTGGCGGAGTTGCATTTTCCATAGATATGGGAGAACTGGATTCATATTCCGTACCCGTTGTGTACAACCGGGTGATCATTACCCATTCGTATGTTTCATTAGATTTTCAGACTCACATTACTGCAACAAACTCTCAATCATCTGATGAATTTGAAATGACCATTGGAACAAGTCCAGATGCCACGGTAGGATATGATGAAGGTTTGGATGTGTATGCACCGCCTCCGCCTCCGCCTCCTGCCTGGGATGCCGCTTTATTTAATACTGAAATAAATGATAGATTCTATGCTGATTACAGACCAACCACCCCAATGGATGGATCCACAGAATGGGCTATAGATTTAATGGTTGAAACTCCTTATTCTGTAAATACCCTCTCTTGGGATCCAAATTCTTTGGGTGAAGGAAACTTTATATTAACCGATGCTTTCGGTGGAGTTATGTTTTCCTATGATATGGGGACAATAGAATCAGTAGAACTTGGCCCAGAAATAAATCGAGTGCTCATCATTCATTCTTATTATTCATTTGATTTTTTCACAACCTTGACTGCCACGGATAATTTCGGTTCGGAGCCATTTATAGTGTCTATCGGTACCATTCAAAATGCAACCGACGGATATGATGATGGTCTGGACGTTTTCGCACCTCCTGCTCCACCACCTCCTGCCTGGGATGTCGCTTTGTTTAACCAGATTGTAAATGACCGTTTTTACGTGGATATCAGACCCACAACACCGGAACAGGGTTCAACGGAGTGGGCGGTAGATTTTCAGGGAGAGACCGGAACCACTGTTTATGTTTTATCCTGGGACCCGAATACATTAGGGGAGGGGAATTTTACATTGACAGATGCCTTTGGCGGATCCCTCCTTTTAATTGACATGAATGATGTCAACCAGGCGGAGATACCTGCTGCTTTCAATCGGGTTTTGATCACTCAAAGTCTTTTTACATTGGATTTTGCCGTAAATCTGACCGCAACAGATAACGTCAGTTTTCCTATTGATCTTATTTTCGGTACCAGCCCGGATGCCAGTGATGGATATGATGCCGGGATGGATGTATTTGCTCCTCCTGCACCACCACCTCCTGCCTGGGATGCAGCACTTTTTAATCCCATCGTCAGCGACAGGTTTTATGTGGATATTAGACCTACAACTCCTGAAGATGGATTGACTGAATGGGCAGTAGATTTTCAAGCAGGTATTGGATCTGAAGAAATCAATCTCTCATGGAATATTGATGCTCTCGGTGACGGTAATTTTACTCTTACTGATGCGTTTGGAGGGATGTTCTTCTCCGTAAATATGAATTCAACAGACACATATAGTTTCCCCATTATGCACACCCGGGTTTTTATTCGTCACAGTTATTCCTCCAGTTTGGAAATTTCCTACATGGAAGGATGGAATATGGTTGGGCTTCCCCTCATGGTTGAGGATAATTCCGTTGGCTTGATTTTTCCCTACAGTGAACCCAATACGTTATATGCTTACGACAACGGATATACACTTGAAACTACATTAGACCTTGGTATAGGGTATTTATTACGAATGTCTGAGGAGAATACAACAACCATTAATGGAACTCCAATTAATAGTGTAACCATTTCCTTAAATCAAGGCTGGAATATTATTTCGGGGATTTCGAGTTCCGTTGACATTGAAATATTTTACGAAGAGGACATTATTATACCCACGACAGCTTATGGATACGGCTCCAGTGGATATTTTTCACCGGATGCAATTGAGCCGGGATATGGATACTGGGTTCGTGCATATTATGAAGGTGAATTGACTTTGAATTCCGGGCAAAGACCGTCCGGCGGAAAAAGTGAAAATCAGTTTGATTCTATGAACCGACTCGATTTTATGCTTCCTGACGGTTTTTCAAAATCACTGTATTTTGGGGAATCACTGACTGCTGACGAACAATTGAAATTCAGTCTTCCGCCAAAATTTGAAGGGATGACATTTGATGTAAGATTCGATGGCGACTGGTCCCATTCGGAAAATGGAAGTCCTATTCAATTGATTGGACAGGAAGAGGCGTTGGTAATCCGTTACTCAATACCAAAATATGCGGTTAATGAAAAATGGATTCTGGAATGGGATGGATACCAAACCATTCTGGAAAATTCCGGTGAGGTAGTTCTTGATGTAATTCCTTCAGCCATTCAACTGTTAAAAGCATCTGATTTACCCCGGATGTTCTCATTGGGGACAAATTTCCCCAATCCATTTAACGGAATGACCGTTATTCCATTTGAATTGAAGGAATCATCACAAATTTCTCTCACTGTATTTGACGTCACCGGTAAGGTTGTGACTGAGTTGGTTTCAGGAGAAAGACCTGCCGGCTTCCACCAGATCGAGTGGGATGGTACAAATTCAATGGGGATGAACATATCATCCGGAATGTATATTTATTCCCTACAATCCGGTGAACATAAAATATTTAATAAATTGCTTTACCTGAAATAATTTATGAAATATGGGGTGGTTTTACTTTTATCGATGGTGATAACCGCCGGTAATCCAAATAAGGTAAATTATCAGGATAATTCCCTGCTTTTCTGTGTAAAACCTGAATTTTCACTTTTAAACGTGGATGGGAATTACCGAAATCCATCCACGGGAATTGCTGAGTTGGATGAATTTATAACAGAAAAATCAGTAGTGGGACTTTTGCAGTGGATTCCCTTTGCGGAAGAAAGCGATCATGATAGAGATATCTATTTAAACCGGATATATCGAATTCAATTTCCTGAAAATCGGGATGAAAATCTTGTCTCTATAAAATCTGATCTTCAATTGTTATCTTGGGTTCATTCAGTTGAATTTGATTATATCCGCCAACCTTATTTCACACCGAACGATCCCATGTACAATCAGCAATGGTTTTTGCCCCAAATCGGTGCAAATATTGCATGGAATAATTGGAATCCAAATGGAGGAAATCCTCCGGTTGGAAATGATGTTTTGTTAGCATCAGTTGATACGGGTGTGGACTGGGATCATGTGGATCTGAGAGATAATCTTTGGCAGAATTTAAATGAGGATGCTGACGGAGATGGACATACCGTGGAATATTCCAATGGACAATGGATATTGGATCCGGGAGATTTGAACGGAATTGATGACGATAATTGGGACAATAATGAAAATACATTCATTGATGATTTAATTGGTTGGGATGCTTCTGGCTGGAGCGGAATAGAAGACAATAATCCTCAACCCCGTCAAGGGGCGAATAATTACGGTACCTGGGCACATGGCACCCATGTAGCAGGGTTGCTTGCTGCTTCTACCCACAATGGAACGGGGATTGCTTCCACAGCTTTCGATTGTCGGATCATGTCTGTAAAAGTTTCAACGGGAAGTCAATCTTATCCATATATCACTCATGGATTTTCAGGTATTTTATATGCCGCAAAAGCAGGATTTCATGCTGGTTCATATACCATAATCAATAATAGTTGGGGTGGTGGTGGTTACAGTAATTATGAACAATCTGTTGTCAATATTTGTCATGATACTTATAATGCAGTCATTTTTGCAGCTGCCGGAAATGGAGAACAAGACGGATGGGGAGAAGAATATTCAGCTCATTATCCCGCAAGTTATGACCATGTAATTTCCGTTACTGCATTAGGATCGGGAGATTCTTGGAATCATTGGGCAACCTATCATGAAACGGTTGACTTGGCTGCTCCCGGAGAGAATATTCGAAGTTGTGTCATCGGAAATAATTATTCTTCATGGGACGGTACATCCATGGCAACTCCAGTAGCTGCAAGTTGTGCAGGATTGATGCGGGTTTATTATCCCGGAATTACCAATATACAGGTTGAAACCATGCTTATTGCATCTGCTGATCCCGTCATTTATAATATTAACACAGAATCATATTTAAGTGGAAGATTAGGGCAGGGAAGAGTTGACATCGAAAAAGCGCTGGATGCGGGTTTATTTCCATTAATGGAATTTGTGGATATAGATATCACCCTTTTAGATGGCGATGATGATTTAATTCACCCCGGTGAAGCCATTGAACTGAGAACTATTTTATATAACAATGAAATTTGGGGTGAAGCAATTGGTTTGGAAGGTGAATTATCTGGAGAGACCAATGCATTTATTGTCCAGGACCATGCAAGTTTTGGAAATGTGGCTCCGGGAGAGGCAACCCTGAATATAGAAGAACCCTTTATCATCCAATTTCCTGCGGGAGTTACTCCCGGTGATGTTGAGTTTACCTTAACTCTTTCATCAAATATTGATGATTATATGGAATACACGGAACAAATAATTTTTGCAATCACCGTAGAAGAGGGAGTCAGTCAAATTGAAATTTCAATCCCATTTACTGGTGGATGGAATTTGGTGGGACTTCCCATAAATGAAAATGAGATAAATTACATGGAGTTGTTTCCAACCGCTATTGAGGGAACTTTATACAGTTTTGAGACAAATTATATTCCGGTTCAATCGTTAAATCCCGGAAATGGCTATTGGCTTCGGTTCACCAGTACAGGAACTGAATCAATTACGGGTGATCCAATTGAAACCCTTACAATTAATTTAAATGAAAATTGGAATTTAATCTCAGGACCATCCATTCCCGTTTCAATTGACAACATTTCAGATGAGAGTAATATTCTCATTCCCGGAACGTTCTACGGGTTTTTTAACAGTTATTATCCTGCAGAAAATTTAATACCCGGTGAGGGATATTGGGTCAGAACCCTTGCGGACGGTGAGATATTAGTTGGAAGTGGAAACATATCTTCCTCAAACAATAGGATTAAAGATCATCTGGACAATGCGAATAAATTGACTTTTCAAAACGAGACGGGGACAACCCAAACCTTATATTTCAGCGACATAAATTTAAGTCAGGATTATTTGAGTTTCAGTTTACCTCCTCTCCCTCCTCTTGGGGACAATGTATTTGATGTACGATATAGAAAAAATAGCAAATATTCTTTTGAAGAGAATTTTATAGAATTAATGAACCCCGGGCAATTCCTACTCATTGAGTATGATGTAAAAAATTGTATTAATGATTGGGTACTCACCTGTCCGTCATTACAAAAAGAAGTTAATCTTGTAGGAAAGGGCAGTTTCTCATTGAATGGGAATATTGAAGGATTGGTGCTGAAAAAATCTGAATTTTCAAGTGTTCCGAATTCCTTTTCCCTGAATCCTGCATTTCCCAATCCGTTCAACCCGTTAACCACTGTTTCTTATGATCTACCGTTTGGTACATTCGTAACGCTAAGAATATTTGATTTATTAGGGATTGAAAGAGCAGTTTTAGTGAATCAATTTATGGAAGCCGGAAATCATAAAATTAATTGGGATAGTAAAAATAATTCTGGTGATAAATTTGAAACGGGTGTATATTTCCTGGTCATTAATACGGAGTATTTTTCAGAAAAACAAAAATTATTATTTCTTAAGTAACAAGAATTACCCCATACTCCCCTCCACGCCCCGGTTTTCAACCCTGAAAGCCGGGGCTACTTGTAAAAAAAATGAATATTTATTCATTTGTCTTGTCTAATCCATGAATGCTTTTAATCAGACTTAATTAATTATATTAACAGGAGTAATAAAATTGATACACAATAAATTATGGTTGATCAGACTATCTTTCATTTTTATATGTCTCAAATGTATTCAGGCATACAATGTAAATTCTAAACCTCATACCCTCATCCAGCCCGATAGTGAAATTATCGAGTGTTTCGTCAGCGGTGATGAATTTTTCAACTGGGCGCATGACAAGAATGGATTCACCCTGATCCAAAGTCAGATTGACGGTTTTTATTATTATGGAGTGATGGAGGGTGAAGATGTCGTTCCATCAGAAGTTAAGGTGGGTTCAGTTATTCCGTTGGATGCAGGATTAGAACCTTGGGCGATTATTTCCAGAAATCTTTATCAGGAAAGAAGAAATAGGTTTTGGCAAGACGTCGATCTTACAACACGGGATGCACCCACCATAGGTACTATAAACAATCTCAATGTTTATATCCGCTTCAGTGATGAATCAGAATTCTCAGATCCCCGCAGTGAACATGATCAGGTATTTAATGATGAGGATGGACCTTCCTTACTTCATTATTATGAAGAAGTGTCTTATGACCAGCTTCATGTTCATACACACCATTTTCCGGTCTGTGAAATGTCCTCAAATCTATCCTATCAGGATGACCATCCACGCAGTTATTATATGCCTTACAATTCTTCAACCAATCCTAACGGATATACCAATGATAATCAACGGGCATTCAGAGAGCAAACCCTATTAAAGAATGCTTTGGAATTTATTGAACCGGAAATTCCTGAGTCATTGATTATTGATTCAAATAACGATAATTATGTAGATAATGTTACTTTTTTAGTTTATGGTTCTCCCACTGCATGGGCGACTTTATTATGGCCCCACCGCTGGAGTCTTTATTATTATGATGTGTATTTAAATGATAAACTGGTCAGCGATTATAATTTTAATATGGAAGAAGGCGGGTATTTTACAGTTGGTACAGTCTGTCATGAATTTTTTCATTCCCTGGGAGCTCCTGATTTATACCATTATAATGGCGGTGGAGCACCACAAGCAATGGGTGGATGGGATATAATGGATGGAGCAGGTGATCCTCCGCCATATATGAGTGCGTTTATGAAGTACAAATATGGGGATTGGATTGAGGATTTACCGGTTATTTCAGGTTCCGGAACTTATGAATTATCTCCCCTTCAATCCAGTACAAACAATGCTTACAGGATTAATTCTCCTAATTCCAGCACAGAATATTTTGTAGTTGAATACCGGAAAAAAGACGGCATCTATGAATCTCAAACACCGGGGAATGATTCGGGATTACTCGTTACCAGGGTAAATACTGTTGTTGGTAACGGAAATGCCGATGGACCTCCGGATGAACTTTATCTTTACCGAGTCAATGGAACTCTCACTCAAAATGGTAATTTTTCTATGGCGCCGTTCAATCAGTCTTCGGGTAGGACGGAAATAAATGACAATACCAACCCATCCAGTTTTCTTACCAATGGAGATCCCGGCGGACTGAATATTTTTAATGTAACCGATCCCGGATTGACCATTCAATTCACATTTATGAATGTCCTGCTTCAACCTGCTTTTGTAGATATTGTAGGAGATACGGATGAAGATGGAGTCGTGAATCCCGGCGAAGAATTTTTTTATATTATTTCCATTGAAAATTCATCCAATGAAATTCAGGTCAATAATGTTGAGGCGATTGTGTCCAGTGAACAAGATATATTATTACCCAATCCTCACTTGTATTTTGGAGATATTTCAGCAGGAGGATTGGAAGCGCAGGATGTATTAATTGAAATTCCATCAGAATTTCCCCTTGGAAATGTGGATATTGAATTCTCTATTTCAGGTGATTTCTGGGAAGACGGAAATTTAAATTATTATTCTGATGATGTAATGTTTTCATTTGAAGTATCATTAAATCAAAGTGGTTGGCCCATAGAAACCATCAACCAGATCGAGTCATCTCCGGCGATACTGGACATTGACAATGACGGA
>CAZSIH010000075.1:0-9430 GCA_964606925.1 uncultured bacterium | reverse complement strand
TTTTAAAATTGTAAAAAAAAGGGCAAAAAATGCCCTTTTTTATTAAGATATAAATTATTTTAAAATATTAGCCAACTTTTCCTTTTTTGGCTCCTTTTCCGGTTTTACCGGTATTTTTATATCCTTTTTTATTTGTGGAGCCATGATCATCTATCTGTTTTGATCCTGATTTTTCACATTTTGAAGCTTCACTGAAAATCTTCTTTTTATCGGAAGATGATAATGCTTTTCCTTTTTGCCATTTATCATAGGACTTACCAATTCCGTATTTCCTTTGATACCAACTGGCTTTATTTACTTGATTGTCAAGGCATATTTTGAAATCATCATCTGATTCAAAAGGTTCACCATTTTTGTATTTCGCTTCTCTTACTATTGGATCTATTACACCCTTTTGGTAACTACCTTTTTTATCCTCATTGGCTTTTATTTTTTTTGTACCAGATTTGATTTTACTTTTACTTTTTTGCTTGATTATTGTTTTACTTTTTTTGATTGATGATTGCTTTTTTCCTTTAGAAGACTGTGCGTCTATAACTGATAAAGAAACAAAAAAAGCTATCGTAATGATCAATACCCTTGTTAGTGATTTCATTGTATTTTTCCTTTTTTTGATTGTGAGATAATATCTTTCTTATTTATATAGAGTAAAAATAATGATAATATTGCATGACGAATTATTCATAACCTGATATTTCATCTTGTAAAACACGAATACCCCTTAAGAATTTCTTATCAAATGCATTATTATAATCATTCACTTCATAAAAATATTGGGCGATCTCATTGTCAAATACATAAGTATCCATATGAAGGACTTCAGGAGATGGAAACAAGATTTCGAGCCCTGCGGTAAAATTACTGATGTTGTTCTGAATTTTGGGATTCATCTCCAGGACCCTACGCAGGACAAATATTTCATACAGTCTTCTTTCATGTTTTGTTTTATGGAGCATGACTGCATGCCCGTCAAGTGAATCATTAATATCCTTTAAATGCTTTTTATAATATCTATCATCCAATTTAACTTGGGAAACAATAGCAACGGAACGCCGCAAATGTTCGTCATTAAAATAGTCTCCCGTATCGTTTTTGAATGAAAGGACTAAAGCTGTATTTGACTTAGATTTCATATAATTTTCATAAGTGCTTTTAAATCTCTTTGTGTAAACATTGTATGGATCATTATCTGCAGATGCAAAATATATTATTTTTGAAGGATCAATATATTTATAATATTCAACCCTTTCGACTAAATTATAAAGCATTCTTCTGATCAAAACATCTTCACCGGGAATGGATCCGGCGGTTAATTGATTAAAATCGTCACGCATATTGGCAGAAGGATAATAATTTTGAATGTCCATTACATCCGTTAACACATTCTCATATATCGGTGTTTTTAATGCAAATCCAAGATCAAATACATCTGTATTTTGAATACGGTAACTGTTTTGGAACAGCATATTACCAAGAGATTGAAAAATTTCCGAATCTTTGGGGATAACTCTTGTAAAGTCTTTATCAGGTACATCCACAATATGAGGTGTAATAACAACTATCACTTCTTTGCTGTCTTCTTTTTTTACTTGGTAACGAAATAATTTTCCCAGCCATGGAATAGAACTTAAAATGGGAACTCTTCCTTCCTGATATGTGTCTTTTTTTGAAATAAGACCACCGATTATGAAGGGAGTATTATTTGCTACCTGAACATAAGATTGAACTTTTCTGCTGTTAATTGTCGGAGCAACGGAGAAGCCGGTAGCTGAGGTAGGTCCGACAAGAGATTCTTCAGTTTCACTGATAATCGTTTCAACCTGAATCGTAATTTCATCCCTGGTTGAGCTGACACGGGGTCTTAAATTGAGCACTATTCCAACGGGAATATATTCAGTTGATGTTGTGGCAAATTGAGATGATGCTGTAGTCTGAATTGTCGGAATTTGCTGACCGACAACAATTCTGGCTTGACGTCCATCTAATACCAGAACGGATGGTCGAGAAAGAATATTTGCTGATTCATTACTGATAAGAGAAGCCAATTCTGCTTTGAAATTATAGGCATGGCTCAAGAGAGTTTTATCAAGCACAAAAGTAAAGGGTTCGAATAAACCGGTTTCTTCATCTTCCAATGCGAAACTTGTTTCATACATATTTCCGCTGGTTCTATACCGTATTCCTAATTGATCAGTTTCACCTGAATTTATTTCAATCACCAATGCCTCTATCATGACCTGGATTGCAGGAACGTCTATTTCATTAGTAATCAGATTAATCAATTTGCTTAAACTGTGAGGATCCTCAGGATCATAAGCAATCATCAATCTCTGCAAGGGTTCTCCTGTAGTTGTGTAAACCAAGGAGGATCCACCCATATCTACATCCATACTCGTTCCGGTTGCAGATACTTCTCCTGCCATTTCTAATAGGGTGATGTTTTCAGTTTCCGGTAGAATGATGATCAAAGGTATATTATCCATGTTAGTAGCAAAACCGTTCATAAGAGTATTGTTAAATGGACCATTAGGTTGAAATAACAATTCATACGGATTAGGACCCTGTTCCACTGAAAAATCAATCACGGCATAACCCAAGGCTTTAAGAATTCCAGAAGCCCGGTCCGTCTGGATGTAACTTAATTGAATTGTTTTATATTCAACATATATCAATTCTGCTATACCCATCCCGGATATACAAATAACCAGTATCAAGTTTTTAATTTGTGTGTGTAGTGTTTTCAAGTATCTCATAATTTTCCCAATTTTAATAAATTGTTATTTCAATGGAAATGGGGATATTTACATTTATGACCGAATAATTTTCATTGTACAAAGTCGCTAAAAGGTTTCCTTCATAAAAATCAAATGCAGGAACTAAACTTCCGGAAACCTCATAGGAAGAATTAACCTCATTCGGTAACTGGATGATAATATCATAGGCAGATGGTTCGTTAATACCCTCTATGGTGCCCCCGGTTGCTGAAATTGATAGATAGGAAATAGATTCTGTAAATTCAGTAAGATCTGTAAATTCAGATTTCTGTAATACTTGATGATAGGATTTTCCCTCTTTTTCAAAATCCCAAATCATAAACCCATCCAGTGGAATAACTGTTCCTTCATAATCAAATGTGAGATTGATATTTGTTGTTACTCCCTGAATTGATAATGACAATATTCCTGCATCAATATCTGCTATCCATCCGCCATTACTGTACTGTGTATCACCTCCAATTGAGCTCCATTCGATCTTATCGAAGGACTGGTCAGAAAAAAAATCATAATCCGTGGGAAATTGAGCAACATTTTCGGTGATACCATCAATGGTTAGTGAATAAATAGACCAAAAACCAATCACCCGTGAATCTGAACGAACAGTGAATTTCGAGTGTCTCGTTACTTTAGCATTAAATTGAACGGGAGATAAATCTTTTGTTGCATTACTGGAAACATTTAATTCCAGGTTGTACAATTCGTTTGTATCAGAAAGAGTGATTCCTGTATTTAAATTGAATCCTTCCTCACAAGAGGTAAGGAAACATATGGTAATTGAAACAATTAGTATTAAATTTCGTCGCATTTGATTCCTTTGTAGTAATATATTGATGAATTAATATTGATAAAATAAATGAATAACTTAAAATTACGAAACAAATTATTTCATTCTAGCACCTTTTATAAAAACCTTTTTATTGCTTTGTGTATGATATCAAGTGGGTTTTCTACACAAGTAACAGTTGAGGAAGCAGCTTCAAAATGGATATCGTATTCAAAGAATACTGCTGAACCTCATGCAGAAAAAATAAATTTTCATCCAAGTGAGATTTTAGATATCATAGCAAGAAATGGTCATTCCCTTTCTGAAAGTGTGAAAAATGAATTAATTGAACTGGGATTTGATTTCAGTGGTGACATTGTGACGAGAGGAAGACCGGTTATTGATGATGCCTTATTTATCGATTCCGGAATATTTCGGTTTCATTATACTCTTTCCGGGGGAAATGCTGTCCTTCCGGAAGATGATGATGGGAATGGAATACCCGATTATGTGGAATTAATGAAACAAACGTTTGATGATATTGCCGTCGTTGATTTTGGTCAGGAAAATTATACTCTTCCTCCGAGCGATGACTGGTATATTAACCAGGGGAATGGCGGTTCCGAGCATTTTGATGTTTATATATACGAATTATCACCGGGATTTTATGGTTTTGTACAAGCTGAAAGTTATGCACAAAATTTTTCAGAACTTACCCGAGGAGATAATGAAAATTCTCCTAATGTTGAAGAAACCAATGCGCTTGTGTCTTGGATGGGAATGAGAAATAATTATTCTGACTTTCCGGGAATTGAATCTAACATTATCCAGGTAACGTCTGCACATGAATTTTACCATGCTATTCAATACGCTTATGATGCATGGGAGAGATCATGGATCAAGGAAGCAAGTGCAGTATGGATGGAAGAAATTCATTATGATGATATAAATGATTGTTACCAATATTTACCTTTATTTTTTGGATCACCTGAATTGGGTCCGAATAATGAATCACTTAGGATGTACGGTTCCTACATTTATGTTGCTTATCTTGTGGATAACCATTTTGATATGGGATTTATGAAATCCTTTTGGGAAAACAGCATCACACATGATAGTTACGATTCGGATTACAGTATCATCACCATTAAAGAAACAATGGATCAACAAAATCCAGGGTTCACATCAACGGTATTTTACGATAATCAATTTGAGAAAATCACAAATGATTTTCTCATAGCAAATGCATTGATAACCAATGATCCAATGTATGACCCCATCTACCATTATGAAGAAGTTACCAACGAAAATTGGCCCATTTCAGGACCCAGTTATGAACAAGAAATTAATTCACTCGGAACGGAACCCACTTTTATTCCATACCAACTTGTAGGTACTTTTGGAGCGCATTATTATAATGTAAATGTGAGTGATGCCACACTTGAAAATATCTCTGTTGAATTATTACCTTATTATCCAAAAGAAGGTAACCTATATTTATCCATTATAAATAATACATCCATTCAATCAACTCATATGAACGAACCTGAACAAATTATAGATGTAACCAATGCAATTGAAGTTGTGTTCCTTGTCTCTGCGTTCAGTTACGAATATGATGATCTGTTTTATGCAGTCCGTATCGTTCCGAATTCCACCACTTCAACTGATATGTTATCTACAGAGACAAATGAACTATTTCCTGCTGATTTTAATTTGAAAGAGAATTTTCCAAATCCATTTAATCCTGTTACGACTTTATCCTATACTGTTTCAATCCAAAATAAAGTATCTTTAGATATTTTCAATATTAACGGACAACAGGTCGCTCAGTTAACAAACAGGATTCACATACCGGGAGAATATTCCCTTCAATGGGACGGCACAGATAATACTGGAAAAAAGATGGAAAACGGTATTTATATATACAAATTAAATGTGGATGGGAATATGATGGAATCCAGGAAAATGATTTTTTTAAAGTAATTACTTTGCCTGAGCTTCCTGTAATTTTGTATTGGTATCCCGCAGTCTCCCTGACAGCATCTTAATTATTTGCTGCATAATCTCTGAATTGCCAGCCATTAATTCGTAAAATCCATCCTGAGCAATTTTAAGTAAAGTCGTTTCCGCTTCTGCAGTAGCATCTGCTGACCGGGGTTCCTGATCTAAAAGAGCCATTTCTCCCAAAACTGTGCTTTTCCCCAAGGTTACAATATGATGCTCACCCTTATGAATTTTCACATTACCATCTACAACAACATACATTGAATCGCCGTAATCTCCTTCCGAAAACATGAGCGATTCATCAACATGATGAATTTCTTCAGCGATTTGTGCAATTCTCGTGAGAACATCTCCGGGTATATTTTTAAATAGATCCACTGATTTTAACAGGATCGTTTTTTCTAGTATCGAATACATATCTGTCTCCTTATCCAAATGGTAGTTTTCCAAAGGAATGATTTGTTTAATTTTTCCGGATTCATCCTCAATCCGGTTGAATAACTGGTCAATAAATATTGTGTCCTGAACTTTGTCCCAATCAATTTTTTCCAATAAATCCTGGCGGTTACTTTTAATAATATAATTCAGGGCAATCGCTTCTTTCCATTTATGCTCGCCATGAATCCAGGAAAGGATCAATTCATCAAAATCTACTAAAATATCATCAAACAATTCTTTCCCCGATTTTAGTTTATCCATATCGCTGTCAATAAGGGGCATGGTCAATTTTCTGTTCCCTGTAGAAAAAGTAGTATCTACCAATTCAAGAACATAAGGCATGAGTTCAGGATCCTGACTGGAAACATATTGAATATAGGTTTCAATAGGTGTTTTCGGATCATGCAAAACTCCAAGTTTTAACATAATTGGAACAATTTTTCTTATGTCACTGTTGATATGATCTCTAAGTAAAAAACAATTTTCATCATCAGGGAGACTTTTCAAAAATAATTCTAATTGGTACACCCTTTTAGCGATGACATCCAGGTTAATCCCTATCTCTTTTATAAATTCATCTGACGGAGGTTCTTTCCTGGCCACAGATAGCAGGGAATTTGTCACTTCTGACAATGTGTTCAAATAAGTTTCACTCAATCCTTTATGCAGGATGTCTGCTGATTTTGCTACTCCGTAATGCTTTAAACAGCGAATGATTCCAATTTGCAATGGAAATGTATTATTTTGGGAAAATAAATGATTATCCAGATTATTTAATACCAATTCATCATCAAATCCGGACAATGCCTGGCGTGCCTGCATAGCAGTTTTTGGATAGGCTAAATTCCCAATTATATGATCCAATAATTCCGGATTTTGTCTGGTTTTTGCAATCTTCAGAGATTCTTCCCGAATTTCGTGTGAGTCATGCTGGAGAAAACTGACTAGTTTATTATCATCCAAAATACCCATAGATTTATCTAAAAACTGTAGAGCAGTTTTAATTTCATTCACATCTGAACTGTTCAATAATTTCTGCATGACTGTTTTTGCTTCTTCAATATGATCATTTATTTTCATCAGTGAACATGCACTTGCAGAGCGAATCTCTAAATTATTCTGGGACAGGTTTTGCTGTAAATCATCCGATATGGTTAAAAGTTTTCTATCACCTGCAACTGCTATAGCCTCAGGTCTGATGTCCTCACTTTGTTTTGCTGCTTCAATAATATCTTGGTCAATTAAAATGTCCGGTTTATCTTTTGCTAATTCAAGAATGGCTTTTTTAACATTTGCAGTACCTTTTTTAAATAAATTTGTCAATGTATTTTTCCAGGGATCAAGAGGCATGGTTTTAATGAGATCTATTCCAAATAATTGCTTGAACTCATCTTCATCTGTTAATGTTTTTTCTATTGTTTGGACTAT
Organism: uncultured bacterium; assembly: GCA_964606925.1. Classification (GTDB taxonomy): domain Bacteria; phylum Fidelibacterota; class Marinisomatia; order Marinisomatales; family AB-629-J13; genus AB-629-J13. Next base: position 2,017 of record CAZSIH010000075.1, on the reverse strand, counting down.
ATGATTGTCCGCAACATCAAATTCCACATCTTCAAGGTTCAACTGACGTTTTTCAATAGCATTCATCAGTGTTTTTACGTACCCGTTTTTCAACCGAAAGCTATTCCAAATCCACGCAATTATTCCCACCAATGCAATAATGCTCAGCAGATTTAATTTATCGGTTGGGACAATTTTAAATTGCACCAGAACAAAAATGAGGATCCCAACCACTCCTTCTAGTGTTGCCCTGATTGCGCTGTCAATGACAGGCTTTGCCTGTTTTTTCCTTTCTTTGGGTACAGGAAGCCAGAGAATTTCCTGTGATGCATTGTTGATGGAAAATTTGAACACCTGATCTGAAAATTTTGCCATAAAGACAGACATGAGTAATGGAATCATCAAAAATCCTGATGATCCAAATGCAAGGGAAATAGGAAGGAATAATAGTCCAGCCAGTATTCCAAAGCGGGCTAAAACAGCTCCTGTAATGAAAAACTGCATGATTATCGTAGCAGCACCGGTTGCCATATAGTAGGTTCCGAAAAAACTAACAAGATCATCCTGGGCAGGGAAAGTTTGAACCGCTGTCATTTTAAATTGATAATCAATTATTTTAGAGATAAATGCTGCCAGACCAATGAGTATAGCAATGGATCTTAAATAAGGGTCGAACTTAAATTTTGATTTAGCTTTTTTCGGTTTCTCTTTGGGTTTTCTGCCTTGTTTGTGTTCCTCATCCGGTTCACGATATTTTTTTATGAGCATTCCCATAACCACATAGAGACAGATGAAGAAAACCGTGAGGAAAAGCAGTTTATCAGAACCAAATGTCTTTACGAATGGTTTCAGTGAATATCCTGCTAACATCCCTGCAACAGATCCACCGGCTCCTAATATGCTGAAAAGTCGTTTCGCCTGTCTGGCATCAAAAACCTCACCAGCAAGCATCCAGAATTGTAAAATGGATAATGAAACCACGACTTCCATAAATACGAATAGGAACGGAATCAACCATTTCTCCGGTAATGCAGTTATGGATTCCCCTGCAGAAAACATGGCAAAAAGTCTTGTGAGAGAAATTTGTATTGCTAAAAGTATTACTGCAAAAATAACACCACCTGTAGTAATGACCTGGATTATATCCTTTCCGTCAGTTATCCGTTTGTAAATATTTATCACAATCACCATGGTGATGGCGATTGCAACAAACATCAGGGGGAGATAACTGCGGTCAAATAAATTAAGGAAGAATGCATCCCGGGCTGTACCGCCGGTAATGCTGGTAGCGACAACTGCAAAAAATTGAACAAAAAGAATCAGTACCTGCTTCCGCTCATCCTTTTTGATATTAAACAGTTTCAATTGAGTATGTGGGTCTTTAAACTAAGGGTAAATTATGCAGAAAATAAATTTATAGTGGAAATTTATATATGAATAATTTTTATGGCAAATATTCAAACAGGATTTATCAAGAGGAAATTCAGGTTTGTTTTATCATGTAAAATGAATTTTAAAAATGAAAATAATTGATCAGGTTTACACTGAATCCTTTGGCCTCATTTGCAAATCCGCCATTTTGAGAAAAGTACGCATCTAAATGATAATGATTAAAATGCAGTCCAATCCCTCCTCCCACTTTTAATCCCCACAAAGTATTATGAGTGACACCAAAAGTAACTGGAATCCGGCGGTGAATCAGCCACCTGAATCCTCCTGAAACTTCTACTTGAGATTCTGGAATTATTGTTGATTCTCCCTCATAAAATACCGAGTTAAACAGTAAAAACCGAGTTCCGAATGCATACTCACTTTCTAAGTTAATTCTCATGGGAATCATTGTTGTCAAAGTATCAATCGTTGTAGTCACGTCTTTGGTAATAATTGTTTCCATTAAAGAATCTTGTTGTGATTCAGTATAATCACTTATTTCTTCAAATTCATCGGAGTGGAGATCTACATCAAACTGAATGACCTGATTGTGAGATGTGGTTTCGTCCCAGTCTATTTGTCCCATTATATTCTGGACACTGAGTCC
>CAZSIH010000074.1:1851-9569 GCA_964606925.1 uncultured bacterium | reverse complement strand
AATTACAAAGGAGAAAAATGGAATTTATATTCTTCATATAACCTAAATAACAGATTAAGAAATACAGACGGTCACAGGATGGTTGATACACATTATCATCCTACAGACATTTTTCCAGATTCGGTTAAATCCATGCATTTTAATTTTCTCAACAACTCAAATCGTAAAGGGCATTCATTTAAATTTGGTACAGATTATTCTATAAACGAATACCTGATTATCAATGGTGAGATAAATTATGACATCCACCTTCACAGTGGGACAAACCAACAAAATAATATAATACCATTCTTACCTCAGAGGATTACTGACGAAATTGATTTTGATGATAATTATGATATTGAAGGATTTTTTGAGATCAATAAAACATTTGACAATCCGGATCGGGAATTCAATCTGTCTGCTTCCTATGATTTCGAAAAAGACAATGAACACGAAATTCTTTCACACTCAACAATTGCAATTGATTCTACAACTTTAATGAATGAAATAAATGGATGGAATTTTGATGTGCATTATAAACATCCATTCAATGAAAATTCAAAAATAGAGGTCGGATATGATGGAAGGATAAACGACAATAAAGAAAAAATGAGCTTCGAAATAACCAAAGATGAGGAACAGTTTTCTGGAGTGAACAATTTTGGTTATAATCGAAATATACACAGCATTTTTTTGGAATATGACAGGAAACTCAATCAGAAATTCAGCATCAAACCAAGCTTACGTTACGAATTTATCAGTAAAGATATTTCTTTTTATTCCACGAAAAATGAAACTGATTCAAGTTCAATAATTTATGCTCAAATCCTAAATTCGTTGAAAGATTCGGTTTACATTGATGAATATTTAACCCTTTATCCTGATTTACATTTTACATACAATTTAACCGATAAAAAAAGTATCCAATTTGGAATGAGCAAACGAGTGAATCGCCCGGGTGATGGAGGACATGGTCCAGGCAATCACCAAATCCGTCCATTCCCCAGAGATGTTTATTCGGAAAATTTTATTTTTTTAGGGAATCCATTTTTAAAACCTGAATATTCAACCCAATATGATTTGTCCTATAAAAGTCCAATGCCCATGGGATTTGGTTATGTGAATTTTTATTATCACCAACTTGAAAATGTCATTGAATGGTATGATGATGACCGCTTTGAGGATAAGGATGTACTCACATTCAGGAATGCGGATTCCGGTACAAATTTGGGGATTGAATTTTTTACAATGATAATGGGGCAGACTTTAGGCGGAGGATATAATTTAAGTAAACTGGAAGATCCTTCCGGTGACTATGAACTGAATGGCAATAGCCAGCGGTTGATGATTTACAATAGGATCACTCTTCCAGAGAAATATATTAAGATTTTCAGTTTTGAATTCGGATTGTTTTTTATGAAATTGACCGTTCCAGGTGGAGATTTATTTGGTGCAAAAGGAACTGCATGGGCAAATATGGGTATTTCAAAATCTTTATTTGATTCAAGAATGGAAATATCTTTTGGAATAAACAATTTATTCAATAGTGGTGGATTTCAAATGAAGCGGGAAAAACCTCTCGAGGGACCTTTTTCTAATGGATACTTAACAGCAACTGAATTTACTGATGTGGCAACCAGTCGTGGGGGAAGAACCTTTAAACTAAACTTTATTTATCGGTTTGGTCAATTGCAGGAAGAAAAAAGAAGAACCAGACACGTTGAACGAGGCGAAAATGAAAATATGGATATGGGTTATTAAAACATGAAGGTTTATACAAATTACAATTTTCTTTCCCAATTCCCCCAAATCTCAGGAATTACTATATTTTGAAATTGTAGGATTCCATAGTTTTTAATTTTAATCGTTTTGGTGACTCTCAACCCATTCAGCCAGACTTTTTTATATAGATAATTGACTCTCTACTCTTTTAGTTAATTAGCATCCTATTGTTAAGAATTTTCTGATGATCTCCTTCTAGCCATACCGGCTGCCAGTGGGATCAAAGTTCAGCAATCAATAATCCATATCCATCCCGCCTCCTCCACGACGATCAATTTGGCTTTTGTCCCACTTTTTTCTCTGTTGCTTACCAAAGTTATAATTCAGTACCAGTGAAATAAAACGTCTGTCTCGCTGACGCTCAGCGTACATGAGTTGAGTCATATCTTCATTGGTTATGCGGTTTTGAACCAAATATTCCGTGTTGATCTTGAACTTTCCGCTGTCGAACAGATCATTGACCTTTAGTGTCACAGACAGCCTGTTCTCCATAAAAGATTTCTGAATGCCGAGGTCAGACCTGAAACTGGAAGGAATAGTACCGGTTGTGATCTTCATTTTTCCTCGACCTCCCATGGAAAATTCAACTCGTGCGAAGGTGGGTATATTTAGCGTTAGCTGACTCCGTAAATAGTATCCCTGTGAATTTCCGTTAAGATCTGATTCACCGTTTCCATAGGTTCTTGAATTCCATGCCCAACCAGAAAGCATAATACTTATTAATGATATGGGTCGATAAAATACAGTCATATTTCCGCTAATATTTTCCGAGTTCTCTGAATTATCTGAAGTGAGGACCTCATAGGATGTTGAATCATACTCTACATAATCACGGTCCCACCACATGATCGCATCCTTGGTTAATTTATAAGATAGGCCCATGTTCAAATTCACTTTCCTGGAATTGCTCCAGTACTTCAATTCCATGACATCGCTGTATTCAGGATCCAGATACGGATTACCCACACGGATCCTTGAGAGGTCAGTGGTATTTTTGGGAAATGGGCTCAATGTCCGTCTTCGTGGACGGTTCACTTTTTTAGAGTATCCGAATTGGATATTTTGTTTTTCCGAAAGTTTATATAGCAAATTGGCACTTGGATAAACAGAAGAATAGGGATTCTCAAAGGGTGACTTATTTAGGGCATTATCAAAAATGGTTGTCAGAACATTTGTGGAATCCATTGTATTGTCTGGACTGCCTTTTTCAAGAATAGCATTGGTATTGACCTTCTCGAATCGTGCCCCTGCTTTAATACTGAAACGATGATTCAGATCATAGGAGCCAATGAAATATGCAGCAAAAATATCCTCATCATATTGATTTTTATATGGCTGTAGGAGATAGCTTAATGTCGTTCCATATGAGCGAAGGTCTGCTTTACCACCGGTTTCAATACTGAATCGATCATTCAGTTTATCTTCATAATCAACGGATACTTCAAGACTATTGTTAGCTTCCTCTGCTTCCGTTTCTTCACTTATTTCTGAAAGATCATGCTGAGATTCGGTACCACTATGCTGGTGAACATCATCTTCTTCCCAGCTAAAGTCTACCTCTGCCTTTAATTTTCGCTCTTTCTTATCAAAATCATTGTTGTAATAAAATGAATGGTCCATATGGAACCCATCATCGTGTTCGGTAAAATGAACCTCTCCAATTTTATCCGGATCAATAGTGTTCAGAATATAATCAATCCCTTCTTCACTTAAATCTTTATGATCAGAAACAGTAAAAGTATATCCTAGAGAACTTGTTTTAGATGGATATAGGTCGCCCCCAAGCCTGATACTAATATTTCGTGGTGTCCGTATTCTTTCTGTATTTTGAAAAAGGGAATCTGTCTTATCTGGATATATATATTGGTATTCTCTTATTCCATTTCCAATCCTATCACCGGTACTATAATTGGTACTGGTAAACAGATTCCAATGATCCGTTTTATAATTCACATTTCCATTCAAGTTCATTTTACTGTATTGACCAGCTAAACCGGAAACGGAACCATTGAACCCTTCAAATGTCCCCCGTTTTAAAACGATATTGATAATGCCACCTACACCTTCCGGGTCATATTTCGCAGATGGATTGGTGATCACTTCCACCCTTTCAATCATAGATGCTGCAATATTATCCACTTCACCCCTGCGTTGTGTTCCGGAAAGCCCACTTTTTTTCCCATCAATCAAAACGGTCACATTTGCATCACCTGCGATGGTTACCTTACCATCAATGTCCACATCAACTGTAGGAACTTTTTTTAAGACATCAGTTCCGGTACCACCTGAAGACGCCAGGTTTTTCCCTACATTAAAGATCTGTTTATCAATCGTCTGAATGAATTGGCTTTCGTCTCCGATTACTTCCACTTCGATGAGGTTCACTGCTGAAATTGCGAGAGAGATGGTTCCCAAATCTTGTTTGATTGACCCGCCTACTCTGGGATTCAAAGAAATGGATTCTATTAACTTTGATGCATACCCAACGAATTCAATGGATGCATTGTAATACCCCAGTGGGATCTCTTCAATCATGAAAATTCCTTCACGATTTGAAAGGCCTCCGGTAACAATATCTTTGGATTCAGGGTCGATCAGTGAAATTGAAGCATATTCAATCGGTTTTTGATTGGTAGAGTCGACCACTATACCATACACCTTGCCAATGGATGGTATTTTATTTCTTTTCTTATGATCATCATGACCAAGAACATTTTGAACCATAATGATTCCGAAGAAAAAAACCAACATTTTATTATATTTATATGTCATTGAATTAAAATTATTTTTAAAATAAAACTAAAATTAAGAAAACAAAATTACAATTAATTACCCTTAGCCTTTAAGATTATTTAACTGTTTCATATGATCTTTTGAAGAAGAAAGTTGATATAGTTTTTAATTTTGTAACTTCTACTTAGTAAAGATGGATAATTTGACAATAATTATGAATTTTCAGTTTACAGACACATTAAAATTTTATAAAGGGTTATTAAATGAATTTGTTTTTAAAAAATGATTATACTTTTATTTCAATTTACGTTTCGCTTAGATTTTAACTTTATCAGATAAACATATTCTTAATTTTGGAATGAGTATATTATTGATCATTTACAGGAGAAAAAACGAAAATTTAGTTATGCAGAAAGAGTTAAAAACATGGAAATGGGATATTGTATAGTTGAATTACTATAAAAATCTCATTCTTTTTTCTATACTTGTACAAATCCTGGGTGGAAAAAATTTAATCATTCATAATACCTATGACCCTACTGCCCGTGAATTATTGGATGCTGAAATTGTAGGGAATACCCTCATCCTTCCCGGGAATTTACAGGGAATTGAATTTTACGATATTTCCAATCCCCAGACTCCGGTTCATTTGGACAATCTCCAACTTCAAGGTGGTGGCGGAGGCGGTGGAAACACTCGCTGTTACTATGCCAGGGGAACAGGGAATGTGGTTTATATCACTACTCATAGAGGTGTCGCTATTATCAATATTTCAAATCCTTCTAATCCTCAATTCAACGGATATATTTCCGGAACACAGGGGAATCAGTATATTTTGGAAAATATGGATATATTCGGGAATGTGCTGGCAGTTTCTGCTCATACAGATGGATTATTCTTATTTGATATTTCCAATCCAGAAAATCCAATTTGGGAGTCCACTTTTCCCGTTTTAAATGCATGGGCGGTCAATTTGTATGGGGATTTTGCCTTTGTATCAGACGGAGAAGCCATCAGAGTTTTGGATGTTAGCGATATTCAAAATCCCGTGGAGATTTACTCTTGGGCAACAGGAAGTGCCGTGAAAGATTTATCCATAGACAATGGTTTACTCTATGCTGCTCTGGGATCAGAAGGTGTGAGTGTGTACGATCTGACAAATCCGGACAGTCCGGTGTTTCTGTCAAATTATAATACATCCGCATTGGCAAATAGGGTTCAACCATTTAACAGTAAATGTGCAGTTGCGGACTGGGATGATGTGGAGATATTAGAATGGAATGGTATTGAATTGGAATTAGTGGGGTTTAAAGCAAACGGCAGACGAACCATGGCTATAAATGCTTCAGGAAATTATATTTATTCTGCAGAATGGATGTGGCTTCAAGTCTTTGAGTTTGGTGAAATTGAAGATGCAGACATTGACATCAGTTCTTGGGAAATCAATTACCCCTATGTAGAAAATGGGGATTCCTATACTCTTTCAGTTGATGTAACCAATAACGGAAATTCACAGTTGATTATTGAGGATCAGTACATTTCCAATACAGATTTTCAAATTGAAAACTTGTTACAAAATCTGAGTCCCGGGGAGACACAAACTGTAAACATAGCTTATTCAGCAGATGCCGGTAATTCTTCCTCGGGATACTGGATTTTTACCAACGATCCAGATGAACCCCCAATCATCGTGGAATTAAACGGGAATATAGACGGAATAAACATTGGTGAACCTGCACCGGATTTTGAGCTGGATGTTATTGCAAACGGGAATGGGTCATTTCGACTATCGGATCATTTAGGGCAAATCGTTGTCCTTGCATTTTTTTCCCCGGGATGACCGGTGTGCAGTCCGGAGTTGTCGGACATGGAAACCACAATCTGGCAGGAATATCCACAGGATGAAGTGCTCCTTTTGGGGATCAGCAATACAAATAATTCAACTATAGTTGGGAATTTTGTTGAAGAAAATAATTTGACTTTTCCCATCCTGTTTGATCCCGGAAGTCCCGGAGGTGTTCAGGGTGGAAATACCTACAACATCTATTACCTTCCCAATGACGGCTCTCCCTATCCACGGGATTTTATAGTGGATCAAAATGGAATCATTCAGTATGCCAACAATGAAATTGATACAGAATGGATGATAATAGTTTTGAACAATCTTTTAGGGGGCGGTGAAATGGACTTGGAAATTCAATTTCAGGATAACTGGAATATGGTGGGCTTACCACTTTTTGTTTCAAACCCTGAATTTCTAATTCTTTTTCCGGAAGCCGTTGATAACACTCTGTTCAGTTTTAATAACGGAGGATATTCACAGGAAACTCAACTCATTCCCGGAACAGGATATTGGCTCAGGTTTCAATCTGAAGGAGTAACAACCATTTCAGGACAATCCATCAACGAATTATCCATTGTATTAATTGAAGGATGGAATTTGATCTCAGGTATTTCTGAAACGGTGAATGTCAATTCCATTTACGATCCGGAGCAACTCATTATTGAAGGAACCATTTATGGTTTTACTGATGGATATGAAACCGTGGAAATGATGGAACCGGGAAATGGATATTGGTTGAGAAGCAGTGGAGATGGGAATGTAGTTTTACAAAATTAATTCTCTCCATTTAAAATCTTCTGTCATTCTGATGACGAACAAAGTGAGGAAGAAGAATCGCAATCTTTAATTAATCAACAAACATTTGAAATTCTTCTCCGCCAAATGGCGGATCAGAATGACAAGACATAAATAAATATAAATAAAAATTCTATCAATCCCGTAGGGATGAAATGTTTATAACACAATATCAACAATAAATTCTAAACTCCGAAGGAGTGACAGAATAAATGTATGTCAAGCAACGCTTGAATCAAACAATCAGGGATGATTGTCCTACAATTGATGTTTAATAAAATGGTAATTTCGTGATAAACTGTTTTTCTGATATGCATCATAAAATGAAACATAACCTCAAAGTTTACAAAATCATCCTTTCTTTTATTATTGGATTATTTCTGCAAACCAACCTCCTTTCCCAACCAGACGAATACAGTCTTGAACTCATAGATCGAATCTGGTTTCCTTCCCAGGAATGGGGTTCGGGAGACACAACCGGAGGGTCTGATGTGTGGGGTTACACAGCACCTGACGGCGAAGAATATGCCATCATGGGTATTTTGGAAGGTGTGGCTTTTGTCCGGATTTCCACCATGGAGGT
>CAZSIH010000074.1:0-1751 GCA_964606925.1 uncultured bacterium | reverse complement strand
GGAAAATATGCAATGACAACAGAAGAAACGGTAAATAAAACAGTGAAAATGTGGGATATTCAGAATATGGAAAATGTATCCCTTGTAGGAGAATATTTGGGAGAAAATAACCTTGCTCACAATACACACATTCGAGGGAATTTCGCTTACATTTCTCACTACACTGTTGGAGTGAAAATCGTAGATATCAGCGACCCGCAGAACCCCGTTGAAGTTGCGGAATATGACACTTACGGAGCAAGTGACAATGGTGAATTTTACGGTTGCTGGGGAGCATATCCATTCACGTTGAATGATTATGTTTATGCAAGTGATCTGGAAGGATATCTGACTATTCTCAAATTTAATTATCCGGAAATCCCTTATGAATTATCTGTAAATTATGCATCAGATTGGAACATGGTGGGGCTGCCTCTTTTGAATGATAATGCTTCATACGAAGCTATTTTCCCCTATGCAATTGAAGGAACGTTGTATTCGTTCCAGGATGGATATATTCAGGAAAATGAACTTAACAATGGAACGGGTTACTGGCTCCGGTTATCCAATTCAAGCAGTGTTACTTTTATCGGCGGAGAAATAAATACACTTACAATTTCATTGAGCACCGGATGGAATTTGATCACCGGATTTACCCAAGAAATTTCTCTCGGTTCTATTTATGATCCATTGAATCTCATCATCCCCGGCACTTTGTATGGTTTTGATGAGAGTTATATTTCTGCCGAAGTCCTGAGTCCCGGAAGAGGATATTGGTTGAGATGTTCAGGTAACGGAGAAATTTTTCTAATAGGGAATTAATCTTTTTATATTTCCCTTAATCCACTTTTGGAGAATGGGATTTAATTTTTTTTACTGAATAATTTTTACCTAATAATAATGAAATATTGACGGTTGTTTTTATGGATAATATTTAACTTCACATTTTCGAAGTATCATTCAAAAGAGTAGAAGTCATTGTATTTTCCCCGGGTCTGGGGTAAACTTCACCAGCAACAATCAGGAGGATATCTATGAATCGATATTGTTTTTCATACTTTTTTGTATTTTCACTGTTGATGGGACAGGGAACACTGGTTGTAAACACTTCCGGTGATCCCGAAGAATTTGCCATCGGAGGCATCACTCACCTTAAATTCAACGACACTTTAGACTCCCTCTTTATTTACACTCCCGGTTCTGCACATTCATACAGTATTTACGATATAGAATCCATTGAAATAAGCGGAGAATTATCTGTGTCTGATATCAAGAAATTATCTTCCTTCAGTCTGATGCAAAATTATCCCAATCCCTTCAATCCCGTTACCACGATCCAATTTGAGATCAACGAACCGGGGAAAACCCGGGTGGATATTTTCAACCTGAAAGGTCAACTGGTGAACACATTGATCAATAAATATTATGATGTGGGCGTACATCGAATAAAGTGGGATGGGAAAACAGCAGGCGGGTCTCAGGCAGGCAGTGGGCTGTACTTTTACCGTGTAGCCATTAATGACAAACAGCAGACCAGACAAATGATCATGTTGAAATGAAAAACCTGTTTCATTCGTCAATCAAAGCACCTGTCACCCTGAGTAATGTAGCAAAGCAAAATGTTACCGAAGGGTTGTTAAAGAGTGACTTCAATGTCCTTCTTCCATAACGCTCCGCTACTCAGAATGACGTCATTTGTTTTCAATGAGGAACTAAAACCATGAACCGTATTTTCCTAACTCTGGTAATCATACTTTCCCTCCTCATCGCCA
>CAZSIH010000073.1:0-9739 GCA_964606925.1 uncultured bacterium | reverse complement strand
AAATAAGGTGTCCATCCCATATTAAAACTGAGAACCAAAAGGGAAATAAAGATGCCTAACCTATATCCTGCAGAATAAATTCCAACTGCATCCGGACCCACGATCCATAAAAGCAGGTACCTGTCCGACACTTCCATTATAATAGTGAATAAGCCTGCCGGAAGAAAAGGGACGGCAAATTTCATTGCTTTTTTTAATAACACCCTGCTGAATTCATGGATGTTTATCTTTGGAACTACAATAAATAAAGATAAAAATAATACCAGGACTGATGCCGTGATATTCCCATAAAATACTCCCATAATTCCTTTTTTTAACACGAGAATAAAATAAATATTCATTCCCATGGTTACAATTACGTTTATCAAGTTAATGGAAATAAATGAAACGGGACGACTTTCGGCTCTCAGTAATATTTGGGTGAGACTCCATAATGTATCACAAAAAAGTATGAGAGAGATTATTGTAATAATTTCCGGATAAGAATCCTGAAAGATGAGGATGCTTATCGGATTTTTCATAGCAATAATACAAGCTGTAATAATTAAGGATGAAATAAATTGAGCGATATAAATAGTTGTAAAATTATTCGCGGTATTTTCTTTGGACTCGCTAACATGAAATTTCATCAATGCTGAATCAAATCCGAAATGATAAAAGATCCTTCCGAAACTCATAAATACATACGCAAGGGATATCACACCATATTCGGCGGGAGTGAAAACATTCGTATACAATGGAAGTAACAAAAATGTTACGATACGGACTAAAATGTGTCCAGCTCCGTAAATTAAAGTTTGTTTAGGAAATGAGGTCAACAGTCTAAAGTTAAAAGGTTAATTCAACTGTATTTCGAAACATACCCATAGCTCCAAAATTTTCCTTAAATCTGGCTAACCCAAAATTAGGATCACCATCTACTGTAAAGATCCCAAAATCAAAAACCCTTTTTCCGTTTTGAATAGCTTCTTTAAAAATTTTGTAAAACAACAGGTTTAAGGCTCGTTTCTCCTGAAAATTCTCATCATGTGAAATGTAAAATGCCAACTGTACTCGTTTATTCAAAATGAAACTTACAACTCCTGCAATCATTTTGTCTTTAATAAATGCACCATGCAACATGATACGGTTTGGGAAAATGGTCTGCAGTAATTCCAACTCTTTAAGACTGTGAGTGGGTGAAACCCCGTGCCGTTTAGATAAATTCTTTTTCAAAATTGTATAAAAAGTTTCAAAATTTGTTGACTGCTCAATTCGTACTCCCTGTTTCTCTGCTTTTCTTATTGCCTGCCGATGAGACGGTTTAAATCTTTTCATTGTATCCTTAATTGTGCTGGGTAATACCATCACGCTGGAAATGTCCCGTTTTAAATAGGAAAAACCAATTTTCAGCAGTGCAAATTCCAAATAGTTTGATGGAGATTCGCAGTAACAATCCAAAGGGAGTGTTATCTTGATTCCCGAAAAACTCTCATTCCGGGCATACTGAACCAATGAATTTGCCAAATCAAAGGATTCTTTTAATGAAGGAGAAAATTTTGTTACAAAACTACCAAACGTTGCACCCGGATGAGAGTGAAGGAAGTCTCCGTTTTTTGTATGGATACTGGCTGAAGGAAAAACAGCAAGTCGTTTCCCTTTTTTTTCAAATATGAGCGAGTGATCTTTAAATGTTCTTTCAATATGATAATTAAGAAATGACCGTAAATGAAACATCGTTCCATTGCAGGAATTTTCTACAAACTCATCCCATAGTTCAGAATCAGACTCATCAAACCTATAAACATCTATTTTGCTTTTCATGCTGGTATAAAATTAAGGGTTGTGGTTTTTTTGTACAATTAAGTTTACAATGAGTATTGTCTGGTGTTGTTCCTCGTTTTAATTTGAATAAAATCATGTGAAACGAAAGTGTCTGATTCATCCATAGTTACCATAACAGGAAGAGAAATTCTGGATTCCCGAGGAAATCCCACAGTAGAGGTGGATGTATTTTTAGCAGATGGTTCCCACGGAAGAGCATCGGTTCCATCCGGCGCTTCAACCGGAGAACACGAGGCGGTGGAACTTCTTGATGGTGATTCGGACAGGTATATGGGGAGGGGTGTTCTCAACGCAATTCAAAATGTGAGTGGTGTTTTACAAAATGCAGTCAAAGGTAAAAATGCTCTTGATCAGGAATCCATTGATAGACAATTAATTGAAGCTGACGGGACTTCAAATAAAAACATTCTTGGTGCAAATGCAATCCTTGGTATTTCCATGGCGGTGTGCCGGGCAGCAGCAATTCACGAGAGAAAACCTTTGTGGAATTATCTTAACTCAGGCGGCTCATTATTACCGGCACCCATGATGAATATAATAAACGGAGGAATCCATGCAGATAATACGGTAGATATTCAGGAATTTATGGTTTATCCATTAGGAGCAGAATCTTTCAGCGAAGGATTACGAATGGGAACTGAAATATTTCATCATTTAAAAAATGTGCTGAAATCAAAAGGACTGAATACTTCAGTGGGAGATGAAGGTGGTTTTGCTCCTGATCTCAATTCAAATGAAGAGGCAATTGAAATAATCCTCCAAGCTATTGAAAAAGCGGGTTATGAAGCAGGAAGAGATGTATTCATTGCCATGGATGCTGCTTCCAGCGAGTTTTATAATGATGGTTTTTATCATTTAGATTCAGAGCAGTTGTCTTTATCTTCCGAAGAAATGGTAAATTACTGGCAAAAACTGGTGGAGAAATATCCCATTGTTTCCATTGAGGACGGACTTGATGAAAATGACTGGGATGGGTGGAACCACCTAAATAAAACTTTAGGGAACACAATTCAAATTGTAGGGGATGACCTTACGGTGACAAATTTGAAGCGTCTTCAGCGTGCTGTGGATGAAGAATCTATGAATGCTATATTAATTAAATTGAACCAGATTGGAACAGTGACAGAAACAATTCAGGCAGTTGATCTTGCAAGAAAAAATAATTTTGCTGCAATTATTTCCCATCGTTCCGGAGAAACAGAAGATTCATTCATCGCTGATTTTGCTGTTGCCATGGGTATGGGGCAGATTAAAACCGGTTCAGCATCAAGGACTGATAGATTATGTAAATACAACCAATTAATTCGAATTGAGGGGCAGTTAAATGCAAGTGCCAGATATCCCACAAAATCCATCCTGGGAAAATCATGAGGCGAATTAAAAAACCGAAGAAGACTCCCAGAACTCTCCGCTACAGACAAAAAACCGAAGCAGGTAAAAAACGGATTTTAAGAGGGGTTGTTTTACTGGTTGGAGTCATACTGGTCATCATATTTTTCTTTGGAGACCATGGCATTTATCAATTAGTCAAAATAAATTCAGAACGGAAAAGAACTCAACAACTGATCGCTGAACTGCGAACTGAACTGCAAAATTTAGAAAAGGAAAAACACAATTTAAAATATAATGATGAGTATCTGATGAAGCTGGCAAGAGAAAAATACGGCATGGTTCTACCGGGAGAAAAAATGTTTAAAGTAATTGAAAAAGATACAGAGAAATAAAGACGGGTTTCAGTTTAATAGCACCAATGGATCACTGATAACCTTTTTATTTGTCCACCTAAATCAGAGCCGGTAATTTCTCAACCCTTGTTCATGCTCGTTTTTATCTAAAAAAATAATGTCTAAAAATATTACTCCCAGAAGTCAAAATTATGCGGGTTGGTACACGGATGTCATCACCCGTGCAGGATTGGCAGACTACGGTCCAGTAAAAGGAACGATGGTCATAAAGCCTTATGGGTTTTCACTCTGGGAAAACCTGCGGGATGCTCTGGACAGAATGATCAAAGAAACTGGCCATGTTAACGCCTATTTCCCTCTTTTTATTCCCAAATCATTTTTTGATAAGGAGGCGGATCACGTGGAAGGGTTTGCTAAAGAATGTGCTATAGTTACTCATACTCGATTAAAAGCAGGTGAAAAAGGTTTAATCGTTGATCCGGAATCAAAACTGGAGGAAGAAGTAATTGTTAGACCTACATCTGAGACTGTCATTTGGTCTATGTATAAAAAATGGATTCAGTCGTACCGGGACCTTCCTCTGCTTATCAACCAATGGGCAAACGTTGTCCGCTGGGAAATGCGTACGAGACTATTTCTGAGGACAACTGAATTCCTCTGGCAGGAAGGACATACAGCACACGCAACAGAAGAAGATGCAGAAAAAGAAGCCCTGTTAATTCTTGATGTTTACAAAAAGTTGGCTGAAGAATATCTTGCTATTCCTGTTCTCACCGGTTTGAAATCGGATGCCGAGAAATTTGCAGGTGCAGAACGAACCTATTGCATTGAAGCAATGATGGGGGATAAACGAGCACTTCAGGCAGGTACATCTCATAATCTTGGACAAAATTTTGCCAAGGCTTTTGGCGTTACTTTTCAAACAGAAGATAACAAGGAAGAACATGTTTTTGCCACCAGCTGGGGGGTGAGCACCCGTCTTGTTGGGGCAGTAATCATGACGCATGGAGATGATAAAGGACTTCGTCTTCCTCCAAAAATTGCTCCTGTCCAAGTGGTGGTCGTTCCCATAACCCGGACTGAAGAGGATGAACAGAATATCCGGCAGTTTATTGAACCGATTTTTCGTGAATTTAAAGAGAAACAAATAAGGTTTCATCAAGATTGGAGTCCCAATTCTCCCGGTTTCAAATTTAATGAATGGGAGATGAAAGGAGTTCCTATAAGGCTGGAGGTAGGTCCCCGTGATGTTGAAGGAAATCAGGTGATTCTTGTAAGGAGAGATACGGGAGAAAAAACAACCATACCAAAAGATACGGTTGCAAACAGTGTGGAAAACCTTCTACATGAAATTCAGGATAATCTATTCCGACAAGCACTCACATTCAGAGAAAAACATACCTGCACTGTTAAATCTTTCGATGAATTCAAATCCGTTATTGAAAAAGATGGCGGGTTTATCCGCTGTGGGTGGGATGGTAATCCTGATACTGAAACAAAAATCAAAGAAGAAACAAAAGCGACCATTCGCTGTATTCTTACTGACGGTGAACTATCCGGAAAAACCTGTATTTACAGCGGTAGTACGGCAAAACACGAAGTGATCTTTGCTAAAGCATATTAATCATAAATGATCATCCACACTGAAGCGGTGGTGCTGAAAAGGTTTCCATTTGGGGATACAAGCATGATTGCACGGTGTCTTACACGGGAAGAGGGAAAAGTGAGTATTATCATTCGAGGAGCGAAAAGAAAAAAACCTCACTATACTTCTTTTTTCCAACCGATCAATTATTTAGACCTGATTTATCACTTCAGTCCTAAAAGAGATATTCAGACGGCAACAAAAGTATCGTATCAGCGAATCTGGTCAAAATATCAAAATAATCTCAAACACATGTCTTACGGATTGGCTTTAATGGAAATCACGGATAAGGCAACAATTAATCAAGACCCTCATCCTGAACTGTTTGACGAGTTGGTATCTGTCCTTCATAAAATGGATACCCGGGAAAATAGATTGAATATTCTTTTCTGGTATTATGAAATGAAACTGCTTACTCTTTTAGGATTCAAACCGGATTTGACAAAAACAGGAAGATTCGATGGTAACTTTATGGATCCGGGAGGATCACCAAACAGCAGAAATATTTTAGAAACACTCCAGTCCCAATCATTAGAATCCATTCCGGACTATTCCATAACTGCAAAAGACCGTAAAACAGTGGGAGCATACCTTACCGGATACATGCAGCATTGTTTTGATTATTCCGGTCCCCTTCGTTCTTTCGAATTCATGAAGACACTGAACCCTTGACCATGGAAGAAACTTTTACCGGGGTTTTAACAGTGGAAAAGGATGAGGTATTTCTCAGGGGTGATGGCAGTCAATTCTACTTAAAAGACGAACACATCTGGGACGGATATGTAACTCACTGGAAAGATCTTGATGTCCATGCCCGGCGATTACCTCAAAAAGAATATGAAACCGGGAAAAATATCTACATACTTTGTCCGGTGAAAGAAAAAGAACGTATTCCTTTTTTGGAATTATACTATAACGAAAGACTAGTGAAATACAGGGCATCTACTTTTGGGCATAATGCTATCAATATTGGCGGCGATATATTTAATTTTTCCCATTACATGAATGAGAATGAGATCATGACACCGGAAGAATATTTTTATCGTCCTGCCCTGGGAGAGTTTGCACCTTCCCCCACAACAGGAAAATTTGCTCTAAACGAGAACGGAAAAAATTATTATGATAAATTCGGAAGGAATTTCATGCGAACGATTCACGTGTTACGAATTGAGGGAATTGACGAAGCATCCCTGTCCGGTATTTTTCATGAAGAACTCGAGGTGATTCACAACACGGAACCTCATCCTAAAGATCCTGAAACGTACAGGGACTTCAGTTTTTTCACCCGCAGTTGTACAACGATCATACGGGACGGACTCAGGAAATACGGGTTTAAAAAAATAAAGGGGATTTTTCCACGGGACTTCTTTATCAGTGCGGCTACGGTATGTTTCGGTATAAAAGGATTAAAAACCACATTATTTTCTTTACCCCAACTTCTGGTTAAGGAAGCGCCTCCAAGTGTTCCCACTCCTTTTATGAATCCGTGCAACTATTTTCGGTTTCGTAAGTTAAGTTATCAAAATCAATGAAATATCAATTCCAATCTGACAAGGGACAGTTTTCATGGTCTCCCCGCTACTTTACCGATGCGATAAAAGTACTCATCGGATTAAACCTTTTGCTGTATGTTTTCAAAACCATTTCTTACGGAGAAGTTAACCTGGTCGAAATTCTTGGACTGTCTCCTGAAACGATCTGGCCCTTGATCTGGCAGCCGGTGACTTATATGTTTGTCCATGGAGATTTTTGGCATGTGGCAATCAATATGCTTGTCCTGTTTCTGTTTGGGTCGGAATTGGAAACCATTTGGGGCAGACAGGGATTTATAAAATATTATCTTATAACCGGTGTGGGCTCCGGATTGGTATGGCTCATTTTTCAATCTTTTGCATCAGAACCTGCATATTTAATCGGTGCCAGTGGTGCTGTTTACGGTATTTTAACTGCCTATGGTCTCATGTTTCCAAACCGGATTGTGTATATCTATTTCCTGTTTCCCGTACGAGTAAAGTGGTTTGTAATTATTTTGGGAGCTGTTGCTTTTTTCTCTTCTTTGGGAAGCCATTCCAATATCAGCCATTTGACTCATTTATCCGGAATGATCATCGGTTTTTCCTATATGCGTTTCAACAGCCAGTGGAGAAAAATGATATTTTCTTTGAGAAAACAAATACTGGAAAAAAAATTAAAACGTGAAGAAAACCGGCAGATAAAGAAAAAAATGCTTCAAAATGATGTGGATCAGATTCTTGATAGAATTAATCAAGTAGGATATGACGGGCTGTCTGATTCAGAAAAATCACGGTTGTATGATGCCAGCAGGGAAATCTCCCGGGAAAAGAAGAAGGATTAAAACCCCATTTAAAGGATTCAGTTTCTAATTTTTTCTGGATTCCTTCTTACGAAGGAATGACAATTATTTCTAACTCAACACTTCGCTGTTAAGTCAGGTCCGATGGAAGGTGTCTTCAGCGGATCAGTAAAAGTTTTTCAGACAGAACTTCTTCATCAGATTCAAATCTGATATAATACATTCCACTGCCTGCCTGTACATTTGAATCAGTATGTCCATTCCATAAAAAATCATATTGACCAGGACTAAGAGATTTTTGGTTCAGTATGTTTTTGATCTCCCTGCCCAGTGAATCAATGATCTTTATGGAAACGGGAGATTCTTCATGAATAAAAATGGAAAACTGTGTATTCGGATTAAATGGATTAGGCCATGGTTTCTGAAGAGCAATTCTTGACGGCATTAGCAAAACAGATCGGACAGGGTGAGACGTTTTTACACCGTTATAATCTACATCGCTCAATCGGTATTCATAGTTTTTCCCCATGACCACATCTTTATCAATAAATTCATATTCTGTCCGGTGGGTTACACTGCCTTGACCCTGCAGTTCCGGATGAGTAATGTAGCTGGCGATCTCTGTCCATCCAAACACATCAGGAAAAGACGCATTGCGCTCTAAAATAAAACCAAGGTTTTCAATCTCGCTTTCTGTTACCCATTTCAGCAATACATTACCATTTTTTGGAATAGCAGTAAAATATGATAGTTCAACGGGAAGGGATTGGTCACCTCCAACAGAACCTGGGCTGCCGTAGTCACCATCTCCATATGTGGATGCAGATTCCGTAGTCCAATTACTACCAACATTATTCAATTTATATAGATTGGTCGTATTATTCACATTTAATGTCATGGATGCACCAGTTGGATCGGGAAAGTCTGTGCCACCATCATAATAAACTGAATCTATTCCATCTCCACTATTATCTAAAAGAATCACCTCATCATCACTATTACCAAGTGTGAAACTTGAATATTGATAATTACATGTATAATTACCATTCGTTCCAGTACTATTATTTCGTCCAAGAACGAGGACATTTCCTGCGGAAATGTTTAGGGATCCACCATTACTAATTACATGTGAATCTGAGCCATTATCCTTTATTGTCCACCCGTTTATATCTATTGTTGACCCTGTGTTATTGTAGATTTCAAACCATTCACCATTAGCATCACTTACAGCAGCAGGATTTTGCATAATTTCAATTATTACTACATCACCGACACTGGCCTCATCTCCAGCAAACATTATTTGAGATGAAAAGAATGACAATACTATAAAAATAACAAAGTTGTACTTATTCATATTAAATCTGTCCTGTGAATCATCATTGACATCAATTAGTAATATTGATTATTCTGCTTTACATAAAAGGTTAAAAACTTTTCTAAACATCACGCATAAATTAATCTTATTTGTTGATTTTATTAACTGAAAAAAAGTGCACATGCAGAAGACGGTGCCTTTTTAATGGAATGATTCCAAAAGTGGGTTACTTCCACAGGTTTGGGAAAGAGATGATTCGTAAAATTATACGAAAATCCTATGGCTTTAGATTGTATTCCCGCCTCCATAGCACCTAGAGGTTACACTATATTTAGAAGACTTTCAATAATTGATTGACAAAATAATTTTTTAAAGAATAGGGTTGGGAAACAAGAAATAATTTCTTGAAACAAAAAACCCCGCATCAACGGGGTTTTTTGTCATTATATTTTTATAAGCGTCGTTTAGAAATGAACATTCAATCCTAAATTAAAGTACCTTGGTGTACCAAGAAACACTTCTGCATTATCAGCATCGTGAGATGTTCCACCCCAACTATTATATTCACTGTTATCAACTGCATCTTGAACATACACTGCGTCCAATACATTAAATATATGTAAAAATGCAGACATTCTCGTATTTCCTATACTGACCGGTAGATCATAATTCACATGCAGGTCAATTTTGCTGTATGAGGGGGCCATCCAAACTTGTTCCCGATCTGCATAACCCCATTCTGTTGAACTTAAAACACCGTCCCCTTCACCATTATCGGGAGCAATATCATCTTCATCATCATAATCACCGTCATCATTATCATCGTCTTTTCTCACTCCATCATCACCATAATCAAAAACTTGCCTACCATCTGGACCCCAGTCTGAATAATTCTTATCAAACATATTAAATAAAGCTTGAATACGTAATCCAGGCATTGGTGTGACTGTTACACC
>CAZSIH010000072.1:0-10047 GCA_964606925.1 uncultured bacterium | reverse complement strand
AAAAGCTACTGAAGTGTTCTCATTTGCAGAGGAATTCCCTCAGGTGATTATGAACAGCGAGCAGATATCCAATGCTTTTACCGGAGGATTAAATAAACCGAAAATACAGTGGCTTGACCATGACGAAGATGGTGATATTGATCTGTTTCTTTTGGATATGGATGGACGCTTACGGTATTATGAGAATCTCGGGAATTCGTCTGAGCATGATTTTATACTGAGATATTCACATTTTCAACATATTCTTCCTGCTGGGTGGTTTGCTTTCCGTGACTTGGACCTGGACGGTGACCTGGACCTTGCAACACAAAATATTTCAGCCTTGTGGGGCGGTTATTCAGGAATCAGGATTTATACTAATACAAATGGCGAGTATCAGATGCTAACTGATACGTTATTCACGATTTCCGGAGATCCCATGCTTACTGAAGTACAGTCAACCCCTACCTTTGCAGATATTGACAATGACGGTGATGAGGATTTTTTTACAGGTGGTAGCTCATCAGGTACAGTGACGTATTTTGAGAACATAGATATTGTGAATGATATTCCCGTGTATTCGCACATTACTGATTTTTGGCAGGGACTTTCGATTATTGGGTTGAGGGATAGCCCAGATTCCAGCCGCCATGGAGCAAGTGCCATCACCTTTATTGACCTGGATGGTGACAGCGATCAGGATTTGAGTTGGGGAGACTTTTTCCAGCAGAGCCTGTACATAATCTGGAATATAGGAACATCTGAGAATCCTGAAATGGATATCGATAATATTATTACTGAGTACCCACCCATGGATCCTATCCAGACCTCTGGTCAGAATATGCCTACCTTTGCTGATCTGGATGGTGATGGTGATCAGGACCTTCTTGTGGCTGTTTTGTCAGGGGCATATGGAGTTCAATACATCAATAATTTTTATCATTACCTGAACATTGGTTCTGAGAACAATCCGTTTTACGAGTTTGAGACTGATAATTTTTTTCAATCTCTGGACCTCTATACTGGGACCGTTACCGAACTGGCGGATATAGATGGCGACGGTGATCCGGAATTATTCATCGGGACAGAAATAGATTATTCCACGTCACCTTTCAGGGGGAAAATTAAATATTTCGAAAATACTGGGTCTACTGATGAACCTGTATGGCAATTGGCAGATGAAGATTTTTTGGGAACCAATCTCGGTTATAATCTGGCACCCTGCACAGGAGACCTGGATAATGATGGGGATCAGGATATCCTCATCGGAGATTATAATGGGAAGATCTTTTATTATGAAAGGACGGGAGAGCTTCCGGATGAATCTTCGTATGTTTTTATAGAAGAATTGAACAACATTGACCTGTCAGGAAGGTCCCATCCGGAACTGGCTGATATAGATGGTGATGGTGACTTAGACCTATTTATCGGTGAGAACTGGGGTGTCATTCATTATTACGAGAACAACGGTACCCCGGAAAATCATAGTTTTACCTTTGTTTCGGATAATTATGCAGATATCGATGTGGGGGAATACAGTACACCCGAATTCTTTGATGTTGATTCTGATGGTGACCTGGATCTGTTTGTAGGAAGCCAGGAAGGAACAGTTTACTTTTTTCGGAATACGGGAGCTGATACCGATCCGATTTTTCAGCAGGATAGTACCTTGACAATTCCATACATAGGAGGCAGTGCAAATTTCTCAGCATACCATGACTTCGATTCCGGGAGCATAAACCTTGTTGCCGGAATTTATTCTGGCGGGTTGTACTACCTGAAAATGGAACAACCGGATATCCCTGAAATCACTGTTCCCTACAATTCCGGATGGAATCTTGTTGGTGTTTCCATGAATGTTAATTCATCGCTTTATTCTGATATATTTTCGGATGCTGTCCCTGGCACCATGTACGGTTTTGATAATACGTATGTCCAGGTAACTGAGTTGGTCCTGGGAGAAGGTTATTGGCTTTTTTTTGATGAAAGTGGTTCTCAGACAATTTCAGGTGAGACTGTTGATTCATTAACACTTGTCCTGGTATCAGGTTGGAATTTGATCTCAGGAATTTCCGTCACTGTGAATATCAGTAATGTCATTGATCCTGAGAATATAATTATCCCTGGAACACTCTACGGGTTTAATGATAGTTATGTTCAAGCATCTGAACTGGAACCCGGAAAAGGATACTGGTTAAATGCAAATAACAGTGGTGAGATTATCCTGTCTGCATCTGCTCCAGAAGCGCGAATCAAAATCTTCCAGCCTACTAAGCATTTGAATACATTAACGCTCAATAATACACTTTTATACTTTGGTGGTGATGTATCTCAAGAAGAATTGATGACCTACAGCCTACCGCCGAAGCCTCTCGCACCTGCAAATGACATCCGTTTTTCGGGGGACACCAAGTTTTGCAAATCTGACGAATGTGTAATTGATGTGATGAATGCTGGTCAACCCTTTACAATTGAATGTGAAATAAAAAATGGTGAAAATTGGGAAATATTTGATGAAAGTGGGAATTTGTTTGAGTGTTCTGGTCCGCCATTGCGGATAAATGTTCAGGTGTTGGAGTTGAGTGGTGAAACGGGAACTCTTGTATTAAGAAAATCCACTTCACCCAAAGTCCCGACTGAGTTTGTTCTCCATCCGGCACATCCCAATCCGTTCAATCCGGTAACGACTATTCGTTTTTCAACAAAGACGGAAAGCCATTCGTCTCTACAGATTTATGACATTACCGGAAAATTGGTTGAAACACTTGTTGATGAAAAATTTCCATCAGGAAACCACAATGTCAAATGGGATGCACATAGATTCTCAAGTGGTGTTTATTTTATTCAGCTTAAATCGGGATTAGATTTCACCCAAACCGAAAAGGTATTACTTATTAAATAAACTCGAAAAAATCAATAAAATTTTATTATTCAAATAAGAATAGTTTGTAATCTGAAAATCAGAAATAGAGATTTTCCGTTTAACATTTCTTTAAAAATATAATAATTCAGGAAAATTAATTAACTGCATAGTGGATACAATACTTTTACTTTATTGAATAAGCATCTGAGCCGATATCTGATAAATTTCAAAAATGGGAATTCTTTCTGCTTCTGAGTTCAGACCAAGGAATCGAAGATAAAAAGGTGGAAATGATCTGAATAAAAGTCGTGCATGGATGTTCAAAACTCCTTGAGACCCGGGAGGAATATCAATTGAATAGTGAACGGTTTTGGACCCACTTACAGGGAGAGTGTAATCACTCATACTTACCATATCTTCAACCCCTACCTCTAATAATCCTGAATCGCCTTCAGCATCATATAGCACAGTATTGAAAATCTGGAGTTGCGGGTCAATTAAATTTTCCTGATCTATATAAAAATCGGACAGATCTCCATTCTCATTCAAAAAGCCTGATGAAAAAATTGTATCACCATTTATTTCACCAACAACCTCAAGCCAAAGCTGCCTGCTGAAAGTAGTTCCCGTTGGGAAATTGTGACCTGCGGAATTATTTGTAACCATAATTTGGATGGTCAAAATGCCATCTTCAAGGGTTGGATCCGGAAAAATAAAAATTCCAGCCGATGAATCTAACAGGGATTCAACAGCAAATAAATGATCTGGGTTTGGAGTTATTGTATTTAATTGCACATCCACTCCCGGGAAAAAATGCCTGTGCAAATTATCCCTCAATGGACCTCCTAAAGCTGCATAGCCTTCGTAGGTTTGCATGTGACAGGATTGGCACTCGCTTCCCATCGCCTGAAAGGCTGTTCCTTCCCATTCAAACTGTGTGACCTCGGCATTGATTCCGTTTACGCTTAAATTGTGGCAGTTTTGACAAAATTCAGATTTATCATATCCGGTATGATATTCAGACGTATGATAATCATTTTCAATCGGGTCATTCAGAATACTGTATCTTGTACCATCCGTAAATAATTTAAAATCCGTTGTTTCGATTGTATGATTATTTGTTTGAATATCTGTTGGCTCCGGAATATGCGTGACCATATGGCAAATATCACAGGTCACACCTTCCTGAATTTGTGGCGGCATTTCCTGCAAATCAGATAAAGAAAAGGATTGATGATTTGTAATTGCATCGGTAAGCGATGCAACAGGGCTATGGCACTGAACACAAAAATCTCCCAATTCAATTCCGTTCGCAGATTGAAATTCATGTTCATGTTGTTGGAGTTTGATCCAGACAGGGTCTTTTATGGAATAAGCATGCATTGATGATGCCCATTCTTGATAATGGGTAGGATGGCAGGATTTACATTCTTCAGCTGAGCTGAAATCTTCGACCTTGAACTGTGTTTGAAATGGTCTTAAGGGCGGTAGTTTTTCTTCCTTACCTAAATCAGTGCATGAAATAGTAAGCAGAAGGAGAAAGAAAATACAAAATTTAATTTGCGATTGCCAACCCTGTAGGCATGGGATTTTGTTCACTGCCATCACTTAGATTAACCGTATGTAATAAAGAATTATTTTCTGTGTTATAAATATAAGCATTGCCATTTCCC
This sequence comes from uncultured bacterium, assembly GCA_964606925.1. Lineage (GTDB taxonomy): Bacteria > Fidelibacterota > Marinisomatia > Marinisomatales > AB-629-J13 > AB-629-J13. Next base: position 5,532 of record CAZSIH010000072.1, on the reverse strand, counting down.
GGTGAAGTTACAACCAATAATTTATTGTTTCCTGAGAGGGCACATCCGTGCAGCATTTTCATAGAATCATCTTGGAGGGTTGAACTTTCGTTTGTATTGTTATTGAAAACAGTAATAGACCCTTGTTCTTGTTCCCCACCCATTCGATTTGTTATATATATTTTAGAATCATCATTATTTAATTTCATGTGCCACGGATTCATTCCCGTCATTATGGTGGTTAAGCTGTCGCCTGTTTCAGTGTCAAAGACCCGAACCTGCATGGTGTTTGAACACGATACATACAATTTTGAATCATCATGACTGAGTTCCAGTTCAAGAGCATTGTAAATACCATCAAGAATCCCAATGGGCCATTGCACTTCAGAACCTATAGGATAATTTTGAGGTTGGTAGTTGGAATTTCCAAATTCACTCGTTTCGATCTTAAAATAATATGAGGTTTGATTACTGGAAACATATAAAGTTGATCCATCTGAGCTCAATGCTATTCCATGAGGAGAATCAGCACCCACATCAATGGCCCCTATTAATTCCATAGTATTTACATTTAGTTTTTGTATCTCTTGAGATTGTATTGGTATTCCATCCATTGGCATAAATCGGGAAACATACAAAAATTGGTTTTCCACATCCAATGCCATCAATGCCGGCATACTGCCCACATACACTGAGTCAACGAGTTCATCGGTCTGTGAATCAAATTTCAATATCATTCCAGTAGATATCAATGTGCAGTACCAGTACTCATTCACATTATCAATTACAATATAGTGAGGTGTATCATTTACGTTGGTAAAATCAACATCAACATGTTTAATCAGGTTTCCCGAGTGAATATCAATAACGGCAATTTTATCCTGTCCTTGTAATGTGATGTAGGCTTTTTGGATTTTTTCTGTTTTTAGTTTATCTTCACAAGAAAAAACAAAAAACATTGTTGTAAGTAAAATTAAAGAAAAAATAGTTTTATAAGATTTTTTCATTTCAATCTCTCTTTATTGCTAATTAATACATGGAGCGGCATAGGGACTTAAACCCCGGACACTCAGATTATGATTCCGATGCTCTAACCAACTGACCTATACAATTAATATCTCGCAAAACATTCAGGGAAAATTACAAGGCGACCTTTTAAGAAAACAAAAAAATAATTATTTTATTAAAATAATATTTGCTGTTGCAATTCCTTCTTTTTCATTGACTGACCTGAGCAGAAAGAGTCCCAAAATAAACAGTACAACCACAATGGAAACACCGGCACGTTGGGAATTGAATAATTCTGTGAGAATCCCCAGACATAACGGTCCGATAAAAGCGGTCATTTTTCCGGAAAAAGCAAAGAAACCGTAGAATTCATTTTCTTTCGATTTTGGTGTAAATCTTCCCAGAAGAGATCGGCTGGCTGCTTGGTTGGGTCCGGAAAAAATTCCCACAAAAATTCCCGCTATCCAAAAATAAAATTTGGTTTGGGCAAAGATTGCGATCAATCCTGCACATATCAAACAGACTAGAGTGATTTGGATGGTTAATTTTCCTCCAATTTTGTCATCAAGAAAACCAAATATGAATGCACCTAATCCGGCAGTTACATTTAACACAATTCCAAAGATCATGATTTCCTGAAACGAAAATCCAAATGTTCCAGCGGCGTAAATCCCGCCAAAAGCAAAAATCGTGACTAATCCGTCATTGTAGATCATTCGGGCTAAAAGGAATTTCAACACTTGTTTGTAATTTCTTATTTCCTTGAAAGTGTGAACAAGTTCGTTCATTCCGGATAAAATATTGAAATTGGATTTTGTATGTATTTCTTTGGGTTTGGTTTTTAATATGAAGATCAATGGAAGACTGAAAATACCAAACCAGACTGCAACAAGAATATTTGTTGCTCTTATATGTTCTCCTGCTTCCTTTGAAAATCCGAACCAGGGAATTTCCGGATTTACAAATCCAATCAAAGCGACAACGAGGCAAAGTAATCCACCTACATATCCAAAGGACCATCCGTATCCTGAGACTCTGCCGATCTTGTTTTCCCGAGCGATCTCCGGAAGGTAAGCATTGTAAAAAACACCTCCCAACTCAAATCCGATATTTGCAATGACAAACCATGTGAGGGCTTTCATCACTTCTCCCGGCATAGCGAAATACAACATGATGGATCCAAAAACGCTGGTATAAGTCATGAAAGTTAAAAAGGTTTTTCGGAGATTGGATTTATCTGCGATAGCACCCATGATGGGTGAAGCAACAGCCACGATTACTGCAGTGAGTGAAACTGCACGGGACCAGAGAGCAGTGCCTATAATTTCATTTTCAGCTATTGCTTTGGTAAAATAAGCAGCATAAATAAAGGTAACTACAAGAGTAGTAAATGCTGAATTAGCAAAGTCATAGAGTGACCAAACGAATACATTTTTTTTATAGCTGGAAGACACCGATATTTAATTCTGGGTAAAGTTTTTTTTGAAAGGAGAGTAGCGATAATCCGGTTAAATGGATTTCACTAAATTTTTTATATCCTCAACACCATTGATGGATTTATCAACGAGATATTCTAAGTGAATGGTTTTAAACACCGAAGCGATATGGACACGGGAAACAAATCTGGAAACCGTCATTGGAATGTGTTCCGTTTTTGCCACCATGAGTTGAAAAGGAAAATCAATATCTGTCGTTGGAGTATGAATTCCTGTTCGTTTATTTTTTTTCAGTGATTCCCTTATTTTTTCAATATCCTTCAGGTACACTCCATCACGTTTTTCCCATGGTGCGGTAATATCTGCAATAGCAAATAAAAAGTCATATCCATTTTGAAATGTGTTCAGAAAATATTTTCCATACTGATTTCCCTTACACACCGAATAGAGATAATCACTGACAGTTTTTTCCATTTGTTCAATGAAATGTTTCCACATGGTAAAATGAGATCGATATAAAAAATATCCGTAATCCGTATGAAATGAATTCTTGGAATTAAAAAAAGATTTTACCTCATAAGTATATTTTTTGAGTTGATTTCGAATCTTATCCGGGAATAAATGATAACTAACTGTTCTTGGAGAACCGTCTTTCAGGAAATCATTGGGGATTACTATTTCATTGATATTCAGTGAATAACCCCGTTCGAGTCCCGATATGTTTAACTGGATAAAAGCTCCAAGATCACTTATCTTGATCAGATTGCTTAAAGCTTTATCAAACTCCGGAAGGGAAGTGATGGATGCGATATCCGATTCCTTGGATAATTCTGGGAAAAGGGGAAGTTGACGTGGGTCGAGCATTTCTTTAATCATTATGACTTAAGTTTACACAATTAATGAATATCGGGCAATATTTACTGGAAATTGAAAAAAACAAAAATAATTGACTGATATCAATTTCAATGCCAACCATTTTCAGATGAAATTTGGGTGCAGAATCCATAAAAAAAATCCGTTATTAAATTCATTCCTTTTGATTTGCTTTTAGGGACTGTGGTAAATTCGATTTTATGTACAGGAAATTTACTGTCAAATAGAACAATAATAGTCTGCTTCTGCGCCATATTTAAAAGGGAATTACATGTCTGAAAAAAAATTCAAGAAAATGAAAGAAGTCGATAGTGTTGTCATTCGCTTTGCCGGTGATTCCGGAGACGGAATGCAACTCACCGGATCTCAGTTTACCGAGACGACTGCAGTCATGGGGAATGATCTGGCAACCTTTCCGGATTTCCCTGCCGAAATTCGTGCTCCAGCAGGGTCATTGGCAGGAGTCAGTTCCTTTCAAATTCAATTCAGTAGTGATGAGATTCGAACTCCCGGAGATGACCTCGATGTCCTGGTTGCCATGAACCCCGCAGCATTAAAAACAAATCTCCAGGATTTAAAGGAAAGTGGAATCGTTCTGGCAAACAAAGCGAATTATACGAAGAAAAACCTGAAACTTGCAGGATGGGAATCCAATCCCCTTGAAGATGATACATTGAAAAACTATCAGCTTATTGAGCTGGATATGACCAAAATTGTAGGACATGCTGTAGAAGACATGAATCTCACTTCAAAGACGGTTTCCCGTAGTACGAATATGTTTGCATTGGGATTGATGTTTTGGATGTACGACCGTTCTCTGGATTCTACTATTTCATTTCTGAAGAAGAAATTTGGTAAACGCCCGGAATTGGTGGAAGCTAACGTTCGTGCCTTGAAAGCGGGATATCATTATGGGGATACAATTGAGGCTGTTCAAACTTCCTATAAAGTTCCCAAGGCAAAATTTGAAAAGGGAATTTACAGAAATATCATGGGCAACCAAGCCTTGTGTTATGGATTGATGGCTGCAGCAAATAAATCAAATTGTGATTTATTTTATGGGGGATATCCCATTACTCCCGCAAGCGATATACTGCATATTTTATCCAGCCATAAAAATTTCAGGGTGAAAACATTTCAAGCAGAAGATGAGATCGCCGCAATCATGAGTGTTATCGGTGCATCTTTTTCAGGTTTATTAGGAATAACAGCAACGAGCGGTCCCGGTATCGCACTTAAATCGGAAGCCATGGGTTTGGCAATTGCCACTGAGCTTCCTCTGGTCATTGTAAATGTTCAGCGGGGAGGACCTTCCACAGGAATGCCAACCAAAACCGAGCAAGCAGACTTACATCAGGCATTATTCGGACGAAATGGAGAAGCGCCGATTCCCGTCATTGCTGCTTCTACACCGGTAGATTGTTTTAATGTGGCATTTGAAGCCTGTCGAATCGCCCTTGAGTATATGACGCCTGTAATTCTTTTATCCGATGCCTATGTAGCTAATGGGTCAGAACCCTGGCTGATACCCTCCATGGATGATCTGCCTGAAATCAAGAATCATATAGTAAAAAACGGTAACGGATTTATTCCTTTTAAGAGAAATAAAAAGCAGTTGGCTCGGAATTGGGGACTCCCGGGAACTGCGGAAATGGAACATCGGGTAGGCGGACTCGAAAAAGATGAACATACGGGAAATGTGAGTTATGATCCTCTGAACCACCAGAGAATGACAGATTTGAGATATGAGCGAATTGATTTGATTGCCGATTCTATTCCAGAAGTGAATCCCCATGGTTCAAAAAGCGGTGATATTTTGGTTCTTGGTTGGGGAAGTACATTTGGAGCCATTCGTACAGCAGTCAATGAAGCAAAAAATGATGGACGATCAGTTGCCCATATTCATTTGAATCATATTAATCCCCTCCCTAAAAACCTGGGAGAAGTTCTATTAAAATTCAGGAATGTTCTTATTCCCGAAATGAATTGCGGACAGTTATTGATGCTTATCCGAAGCAAATATTTAGTGAATGCCCAGGGGTTAAATAAAGTCCAGGGTAAACCATTTACAGTGAATGAAATTTATTCTGCAATTAAAGAAATCAGCGGAGATAGACAATGAGTGTTCCAACCGAAACAACGTTAACTCGAAAAGATTTTATTTCAGATCAGGATGTGAGATGGTGTCCCGGGTGTGGAGATTATGCCATTCTTGCTCAGGTTCAGAAAGTATTTC
>CAZSIH010000071.1:9486-10059 GCA_964606925.1 uncultured bacterium | reverse complement strand
GTAATGGAAGATGCTTTTCCACAAGCCCGCCGCCAAATTTTAGAATCACCATTTCCAAGTCTTCCAGAAGCGTTAATTAAAATTGTTGAAAAAGCCGGATACTCTGTTTCAATAGAAGAAGCCAGCCGTTTTGTGAAAAAACAAGGTTCAAAAAAACAAAAAGCCGAATTGCCAAAAATTTCAATTCCAGTCAAAAAACCAATTAGAAAAGTCAAAACACAATCTTCTGGTTATACTGGTAAAAAGGTTTCTGCGATTAAATTTAATAATCAAACTTATGAAGTGCGGTTTTGGATTGATGTTTTATGTAGAATTAGCCAAATATTGCACCAAACTCACAGGTCTGATTTTACCCAAGTGCTAACATTGCAAGGAAGAAAACGACCATATTATACGAAAGATGAATCATTATTAAGAGTTCCTCAAATTATTGAAGGGACAAATGTATTTGTTGAAGCAAATTTGAGTTCAAACAGCATTGTAAAATTATGCCACGATGTTATTGCATTATTCGGTTACATAAAAACGGACTTGAAAATTTTTACAAAGTGATGGAAAGATGAAATATAACCC
>CAZSIH010000071.1:3352-9476 GCA_964606925.1 uncultured bacterium | reverse complement strand
GAAGACAAAATAATTAGTAGTCTATTAACATAGAACCCTCACTATCTCTTATATTAAAGACAAGAAATAAATTGATTATTTTTGTTTAATTCTATTTTCCGAGTTTTTATTTCCTTTTTTGTTTTAAACAATCAGCCTGCTTTCAATTGACAATCCTATCAGATTCCGGCTCTGTATTTCTACGAGCAATCATACTTTATCGGTTATATTAAAAGCCACCCGAAAGAAGTGACAGTGTAAGGCTCCACCGGATCCTTCGGCAGGCTCAGGATAAACTCATATTTTGGCAAGGGTAAAGCCGGTGAGTTTATTCGTTAATATTATAATTATTTCAACCTTTGATTCTCTCTGAAAATCATGTAATTTTAACCAAGTTTATTGATATTTCTGGTACAGACACTGTTATTTCAGGATCTACAAGTTAAAAAAAGGAAGCTGTACTCCGTTTACAAAAAACAGGCCTTTCCGCCAACAGGCGGATGAAGGAAGTTTGCTGTAAGCGGGAGGCATCCACTGTGAAAAATCACGGTCCTGAAAAACACCTGTGTCAGAATTAAAAAGCCTTCTGTAACAACTAGAGGGCTTTTTTTATTTAAGTGCTCTATTCACCATTTTCTGAAGTTGTTCGATACGGCTCCGGTTTCCCCTGATCTTAAAGACCATACCCTTTTCATTATGAGTTTTACTTAAAACATCCACCCCTTCTTGTACGGAGGAAATATTTTTTCCCTGATCATAAGGAATAAAGAGTTCTACGGTTGTATAACGTTCTTCCATTGCAGTCTTGATTTTATGAAGCAGGGCATCCAGACCAAGACAGTTTTCGGCTGAAATAAAAAGTCCTTCAGGTAATTTATTCTTCAGGTGTTCCAAGTGAACATCCTGATCTATTTTATCCAATTTATTAAAAATAACTACATAAGGAACTTTATCTGCCTTGATTTCAACCAAAACACTTCGGATGATTAGGTAGTGTTCCAAAACAGAGGGAGAAGAAGCATCCAATACAATTGCCAATAGATCCGCTTCTGTTGTTTCATTCAGTGTGGAGTGAAAACTGGCAACCAGATGATGAGGTAATTTTCGAATGAACCCAATGGTATCACTTAATAAAAAAGAATGCGAGGAATCAATGTTCACTGACCGGATTGTAGTGTCCAGGGTTGCAAACAACTGGTTTGCAATATAAACATCTGCTCCGCTTAATGCCTTCAATAAAGTTGATTTCCCGGCATTCGTATATCCCACAAGGGCAACTTTGAATTCCGATTGACGGCGTTTTCCCTGTACTTCCCTTTCCTTTTCAATTTTTACCAATTCTTTTTTCAGTTTCGAGATCCGTGTTCTGATAAGCCTGCGGTCCACCTCAATTTGGGTCTCTCCTGCTCCGGCTCGTGTTCCGATCCCACCCATCTGCCGTTCCAAATGAGTCCATAATCGGGTTAACCGTGGAAGGAGATATTGTAAATGTGCTAATTCAACCTGAGTTTTAGATTCTTTGGTGACAGCATGATTTTTAAAAATATCTAAAATGAGTGCACTTCGGTCCAGAACTTTAATTTCTCCGCAGAGCTTTTGATATTTCTTTACTTGGGTGGGACTCAGATCATCATCAAAAATAATGAGGTCAATATCCAATTCATTCGCTTGTTGAACCACCTGTTCTGCTTTTCCCTTCCCAATGTAATAAACAGGATTTATTTTCTTAATATTCTGAGTGATCGATCCTACTACCTCCGCTCCGGCAGTGTCAGCCAATAAGGAAAGTTCCTCTAAATGTTCCATGATGATTTCTTCTGTATTTGTCCTGTGAACTACCCCGATTAATAATGCTCTTTCTCTGTCTTTCGAATTTCTATTTGATTTCATAAAATATTACTTTTTGGATTTACTTGATCCCAAAAGAGTTTCCACAAGAAAAAACAGGATTGCTAAAATTAAAAATCCCCTCCACAGAGATGATCCGTAACGGACATTTTTTAAATGGCTTTTCAGGTCTGTTTGAGGAGGAATCCATCGAATGCGATCATGGGAGAAAAGACTGAGGACTTCACCCTCTGATAATCGTTCAGATGGATATTCAAATTCTGATAATCGTGTTGAAAAAGATGCATAAGGTTCTCCATTATTTAACACTTTATACGAACCCAATTCTTCTGTATGGATAATTTCCAACTGTTTGGCGTTATAGTCGGGAATCAATTGAACCTTTTTGCCCGATGGAGTGAGCAACGTCCAATTTGATTTCAAATCCTTGTCCTCCATACCAATCTTTTTAATTCCTCCCGCAAACACCGGTTTTGTATTGGTTTCATCTGTAGCTAAATAAAGCAGGATTCTATGAAGTAGAGACACCGCCAGCCCCTTAATGGGGAAGTCACTCCAATTCAAGTCCATAAGGGAGGAAAAATAAAAAAGAGTACCGCCAAAAACCGGGATTTCTAAAAGATATGGATCTCCATTATTTAACGTAAATACCGGGATATGATTTGCCGGAGGATTCACTTGCACATACTGAAATACTTGAGGAAGCTCATTTTCAATATTTCTTAATTTTAAATCATTGAGTACAGGATGATTGTTCTCTGCAACAGAAACGGAATAGAATGATTCTCCCGATACCGAATTCAATCCTTTTACCTTGGGTAATCGTAATGATTTTGCACCCATTTCATCCAACTGTGTTACTGAACGGTCACCAGCAAACCAGATAATCCCTCCACCTCCATTCAAAAACATCTGAATATCATCAATTAGCGTAGGAGCCAATCTACCGGGATTATACATAATCAGTACATCCGTATAATCCAAAGAAAGTCGATCCGGATCTGGATTTATTTTAGTTTCAACCTGCAGAAAACCGGTTTGATTGCCAATAGCTGACAGTGCAGTTTCCAAAAGAAATGTTTCTTCCGCTGATCTTCCTGTGACAATGCAGGAAATTTGTTCAGGGACGGTAAAATCAAATGAAAGATGATTGTCAAGTAAATAATCATCATCGGGGATTTCTAAATGACCTTGAATCACTCCACTCATACCGGGATACACTTGATAAATAAAATCTTTTTTTTGTTTCCTGCTGAATGATGCCACCACCTGTCCTAACCGGTCATTTTTTAAAAATAATTCCACAGGAATATTTCTTTTTTCCTTTATGCCATCATTTTTCACTTCGGTTTCTATCTTCAATAGCGAATTCGGAAGACGAATTTGGCTGAGAATATCCACGTCTAACAGGGATAAATTATTGGTTACCTCCTCTTGAGAAATACCATAAAACCTCCACCCTGTTTCCGATGTGTCTGCCAGAAATTGTGATGTGGGAATATAATCTTTCATATCATTATGAATTTGTTTTGAAAAATCACTGATGATGAAACATTCTTTGTTGGGTTCATACGCATCCTGCATGTGTAAAATCGAATCCATCTTCAGGAATAGATGATCTTCAGTATTGGAAAATTGAACACGTTCCAGTGCAATCTTCAAGGACTGATCACCGGGATTTCCATCATAAATCTGTTTCAGGGGATTGGTTTGATAACAACGAAATACTGTTAATTCATCATAGATATCCGCTATATCCAAAACGTGTGATTTTCCAATTTCCAACAGGGATTCTCCATCACTTAACATAGTCATACTGGCTGAATTATCTAAAATGACAACCACTCTTGATTCTTTTTTCCCGGCAATCCACGAAGGAATAAATCCTTTCAGAACGGGACGAGCCACCATTAAAATAAGACAAATAATGATAAGCATACGAAGAAGCACCAAGAGCCATTGACGTATTTTTAATCGTCTGATGGTCTCATATTCCAATTCACGAATATATTTTAACGAACTGAATTCTATCTCTTTAGTTTGACGTAAGCTGTATAGATGAATTATAATGGGAATGGATGCAGCCAGCAATCCCCACAACATGGCAGGTGCAAGAAATATCATAAACCTGCACCTCTGATAATTGTCATCACCCCACCTGAAATGATGGGTATCAATAAATTATCATCTACGGGAATCGGACTTAATTCAATCAGACTTGCTGCCAGTGAACCTGAAATCCGGTTAATCCAGGATATTGACGGGAAAAATATTGAAACAAATATGCAAGAGATAAATCCTCCTGCAAATCCCTCCAATGATTTTGCTCCGATTTTAATTTTCCCGTATTGTAACCCAATTAACGCCGCAACCGAATCTCCCACACTCATAAAAAGAAGCACCAATACTGCTATATCTTTATCAAAAAGAAAAACACTGAGTGTACTTCCGATCAAAACCCATGTCGCTCCGGTCATTTTTCCTTCTAATTCGTGTTTTCTCAACATGGGCGAGAAAAAATATTTAAACCATTTTTCAATCCAAGTATTTCGGGATCGAAAATAATCCACAGTCACAAAGCAAATTGTGATCGAGAATAATATCCACACCATCATCATTCGATCCTTTACTAAAAAATAATAACCCATGGGAATAACCGAATTACCAAGGTGGATCATCTTTCGTTTGATTTCTTCTTTTCTTAACGCCAATTATTTTTCCATCATTTGATTGAATATGTCCTGAAGATCTTCCACACTTATGGTAACGTCAATCGGAATAGATCTTTCCAATACGGTTCCCGGAACAATGGATTGATCTAAAACCGTAAATGGGATCAGAGTTGTATCCTGTTTATATTCAATTTTACCTAGTAATAACCCTGATTTTTTTAACTCTTTTTCCGCTTCGGTTTTACTGAGTTGATACAGAGACGGAACTTGGAAAAAATTTGGTGGCTTTCCCTTACTAATGCTCAAGTGAATCCCATTTCCTTTTCTCAGTATATCCCCACCTTTTGGGGATTGCCAGATTATTGTCCCCTCTTTTTTATTTGGATGGAATTCAAAATAAACCTTATCTACCAGCAAACCGATTTGTTGTAAAGTGAGTTCACCGTTTCTTTTCGATTGACCAATCAGATCTGGTACCTCAACCAACCGTTCCGGATGAGATATGGACAAACGAACAGTGCGACCTTTCTTAACACGTGAATAGGGTTTAGGAAATTGCTCCATGACCATGCCGGACAAAACCGAATTTGTGTACACAGTGTCATTTATTACCGCTTTAAACCCTTCGGATTCCAGAATTTCAATTGCTTTGACCAAAGTCTTATTTTTCAGATTCATCAATGGAATACTGTGTGCTTTTCTTATGTACCGAGGCATAATAATAGAATTAAATGTTACCAACGTAAAAATACCCAGAAATCCAAATATCAGGACGTACTTAAAGAAACGATTCATTTCATGTTTATTTCGACCATGATTAGGATATGAACTTTAAAACTGGATGGTTCCATTTTTTACAAAATCCAAACCCTATTTTAACTAACCTTTTTAAAATATGGTCTAGTTTCTTTATTAAAATGAGAAATCGATTATTAATTGCCAAATGTATCACCAATGGTAATATCAGCGCCATTCAGGAAATCCGGTGTTTCCATGATTTTCTTTCCTTCTCTTTGAATTTTTAGTAGCTCAACGTTTCCATCTCCGGATTGAATTATCAATTGTTTTTTATTACAATGTACTACCGATCCTGGATTTTTTTTCTCGGTGGAATGAATTACACAGGATTTCAAAATCCTGAGACGTATTCCTTTCCAATATGTAAATGCTCCTGGAAATGGACCCAATCCACGAATTTGATTATGAATAATCTCAGCGGATTGTCCCCAATTAATTCTGCAATCCTTTTCCTTGATCTTTGGAGCTAATGAAGCAAGAGAATGATCCTGTTCTTGTGGTAACAAAGAATTTTCTTTCAATCGATTCAGGGTTTCCAACAATAAATCAGCTCCCATTTCAGACATTCTTTCCGATAATGTTCCATAAGAATCAGAGTTATCGATTGGAACTGTCGTCTGCAATAAAATTTGTCCAGTATCAACTTTTTTTCGAATGATAAATGTAGTTAATCCGGTCTCTCTTTCACCGTTCATTATGGCTCTTTGTATAGGCGCCGCTCCACGGTAATATGGAAGCAGGGACGCATGAAGGTTAATAGACCCTTTTTGTGGAATATTCAGGAGGGAATCCGGCAGAATTTTAAATGCAACCACTAAAAAATAATC
>CAZSIH010000071.1:0-3252 GCA_964606925.1 uncultured bacterium | reverse complement strand
GATCAAAAATTACAAATAAACCTCGGGTTTTGATTTTAAATGAGACTCCTGTTTGGAAGTATTTTTAATGTTTCGAATGTTTTTTTGGAAGGGAATCCTTGCCGCCCTGCTCACCCTATCAATAATTAATATTCCTTTTAAATGATCCACTTCATGCTGAATGGCTCTTGCAAGCAGTCCGTCAAATTCCTCAACTATCTTCTTTTTATTCCCGTCAATAAAACTGAACTTAATAAATTCCGGTCTGGTGACATCAAACTTGATTTCTGGCAGGGAAAGACAACCTTCAGAATACACAGATTCACCTTCAGATCCTTCGATTTTTCCATTAATAAAAACACGGGGACTTTCATTTTCATCCACGTGAGAAATATCAACAACAAATATATTCTTTTTCACTCCAATCTGATTTGCCGCTAAACCAATTCCTTCGGCTTCATACATGGAATCCAGCATATCATCAATTAGGTCGTCTAAATCTTCATCCGTTGAAACATTTTTACACTCTTCCCTAAGAATAGGGTCACCGTAAAATACAATATCTCTAACTGCCATTTTAACTATTCGCTCCCGCAGATAAAGTATCAGCATCTGTTGTCTTTCCCGCTAACCCTGCGATAGAAGATCTGTTCACTGTGATGGTTACATTTTTTCCTATATTTAGAATGAGAATTGATCCTTTTTGTTTGACTCCTGCAATGGTACCGTGAATTCCGCCAATAGTGATGACCTTATCTCCTTTTTTCAGGGATTGGATCATCCGTTGTTTTTCCTTTTGTTTTTTAGTATTCGGTCTGATCATCAGAAAATATACAATAAACATAATTACGATAAAAGGAAGCATGGCTCCCAGACCACCGCCTTGCCCCGATTCACTTCCTGCCATTGCTTGTATGATTTCCAAAATTCTCTCCTTAAAATTTGTATGTGAAATTAGCCAGTCTATCGTCGTTTGACAAGGTGTACTATTACAGATTTGAATAAAATAATGAAAACTATAACCATTAACAAAAATATAAATATTCCTTATTCGGAGTTAAATTTTGATTTTTTCCGATCGTCAGGTCCTGGAGGTCAGCATGTAAATAAAGTAGAAACGGGTGTTCGGCTTCGATTTCATGTCGTCAAATCAATATACATATCCGGAATAATAAAAAATAAGATATTATCATTATATTCCAATAAAATAAACCGAAATGGAGAATTATTAATTGAATCTTCTTCTCATAAAAGTCAACATCAAAACAAAATTACAGTAATAAATAAATTTAAAGACATATTAATTCATGCATCTAAAAAAGAGAAAAAACGGATAAGAACCAGACCCACAAGATCTTCTGTAGAAAAAAGAATATCGCAGAAGAAAAAACGAAGTAACGTTAAAAAACTTCGCAAAAAACCTACCCCGGATGATTCATAATCCGGTTTCAAAATCATTTTTTAACCGGGATGCTGTTTGTGTTGCAAAAGACTTATTGGGGAAAGTCATCTATTCAAAATACAAAGACCTGTGGTTGACAGCACAAATTATAGAAACAGAAGCCAATTATTTGAATGAAAAAGCAAGTCATGCTTCACTGGGATTTACTGAAAAACGAAAAGCGCTTTTTATGGATCCGGGGACAATATACATGTACTTTTCCAGAGGAGCAGATTCATTGAATGTCAGTTGTAAAGGAAAAGGAAATGCGGTGTTGATTAAATCGGGATATCCCATCAAAAACTGCGGTGATTTTTATTCCATGATTAAAATAATGCAAAAATTAAATCCCTTTAAGAACAAACCGGGAATTCGCAAAATCGAAAAATTATGTTCCGGTCAAACGCTCTTATGTAAATCATTAAATTTAAAAGTGAAAGATTGGGATCAGAAGCAGTTTGATCTAAACAGATTTTTTATTTCAAATCAGAAATATAATCCGAAAAAAAATAATACAAACTCGCAGATTAGGGATTCCCAAAGGACGGGACGAACACCTGCTTTACAGATTTATTGATCATCGATTTACAGAATTTTGTTCAAAAAATCCACTCATTAAAAATGCCGAAGAAGGGATTGATTTTTTCAAGTATTCTGAACCGTAGGATTACGGAATAAAGATTTCAACTGTTGTCCCACTATCGGGAGCAGAATCCAGTATGCGAATAGTTCCATGATGCAATTCTTTGATTATACGATAACTGAGAGATAATCCAAATCCCCATCCATGTTTTTTAGTCGTAAATCCCGGACGGAAAATATGTTTCCAATTTTTTCGCAAAATCCCTGATCCATTATCTATTACATGAATTCGAAGTCCGTCCGAGTCCGGTAATAATCTAACCTCTACTTTCCCCGTTTTAGGTTGTAGTGAATCCAATCCGTTTTTGATCACATTTTCAATTGCCCAAGATAGTAAAGTTTCATTAGCCATCAACTCTAATTCTTCAGAAATAAAATTTTCAATTACAATTTTTACATTATCTGATGGCAATCTCCGGTTCAGATAGTTTACAACCTGCTGTATTAAATCATGGACATTTACTGAAATTAATTCCGGTTTTGAACCGATTTTACCAAAACGGTTTCCCACCTGCTCCAATCTTTTCACATCCGTTTCAATTTCTGGTATAATTTCCGGTGATTGTTCAGGATGTAATTTCAATCTCTCAACCCATCCTATTAAAGCGGAAACAGGTGTTCCCAGTTGATGAGCTGTTTCTTTTGCCATACCTGTCCAAATATTATTGCTCTCAGTTTTTCTAATGTAAGTAAAACCTGCAAATCCTAAAATGATGAAGAAACCAATAGTCGCTATTTCAAGATATGGAAGCCATTTTAACTGACGGATGAGAACAGAATCCCCAAAATGCAAATATCCCAAAATATGTTTTTCATTGGAAACAGGAGAAAAATAAACCAATTCTATCGGTGCATTTTGTTGATCCATTAATTCCTGATTCCGCTTAATTTCTGATGGTTCCACCCAATCACCCGGAAGGTTTTTCCAGGATTGAGGATTTCCTAATGCATCTGACTGAATAATGGGGAATTGGATTTGTGTGATTATTTTATCAAATATAAAATCCAGATTTTCATCTGTTTCACTTTCCACAGCATCAGCGATGATCTCTGAATACATGTGCACTATCTTTCGATTATCTTTTCTTAATCTTTCTACGATCCAATGAGAATAAAACAAAATTCCTGTAAAAAGGAATATCCCGATAAGTAAAAGTCCGGTTTTTATATTGGTGGAGTTGCGGAGAAAA
>CAZSIH010000070.1:0-10074 GCA_964606925.1 uncultured bacterium | reverse complement strand
TCATAAAAACAAATCTCTGTTGTTAAAAGACTTTCAGGAAATATTCTTTCCTCAATTTGCTGAGGATAAAAAGGAAAAAGAGGAAAAAAGTACTGAAGCAGATTCCACACCGGTCATGGATAGAGAAACGACAATCGCTTATGCTGTGAATAAAGGCATGGCAGGAGAGATGGATTTCATCAATTCTATCCCGGACAAGCCCACCAGGGGATTGGCAAAAGCTGCTTTGATCAGGGCAAAGCGTACCGGCATTATCCCTCCCATGCCGGACATCACTCCAGATCAAATGTCAAAAAAGATATCGGAACCGCAAACAGAAACCAGCGGAGTCACGGTTTTTGAAGACACTCAGGATTTGATTCATTATGCTGTGAATCTGGCGTTGGACGGTAATATGGATGTGATTAATGGAATAACGGACAGACCCACAAGAGGCAAAGCTAAAGCAATGATGGTAAAAAGTAAAAGAACCGGAGACCGTCCGCCAATGCCTGAAGTTTCGATACAAGAAAAAACCTCTTCACTCACAAGTAACGAGTCTTCTTCTCCAAAATTTGAATCTACTGAAGATCTCATTCACTATGCGGTAAACAAAGCCTTGGATGGTGACATGGAATATATCAATTCTATTGAAGAAAAACCCATAAGAGGCAAAGCAAAAGCAATGATGGTAAAATGCAAGCGAACCGGAGATCGTCCCCCTATGCCGGACCTCCCCACGACTGTAGAAAAGTCAGAGCAAGTGAAAACCGAAACGGTTGAAACTGAGGAAGAATTGATGAACCGTCTCATTGCAGCGGGAATGGATGGGAATATGGAAGAAATTAACGCACTGGACAATAGAGTACTAAGAGGGAAAATAAAAGCATCAATTGTTCGGGAAAAACGGAAACTTGGAAAGTAAAGGTGTTGCATTAAGTATGACAGACCCTGTGGAAAACACCAAAAACCATTACAACCGGATCCAAATTGTTTCCATGATCGTGTGTACTCTATTGATGATTGGATATATATTAGTTGTGTCCTATGTATTTTAATGATGTTCGATTGGCTTACCTTTCAATGGTTAATGAACAATTTGGGCTGGATTATTTTTGGATTACTATTATCCCTGGGATTACTTTTCATTTTCCCATTGTTGCTTGGGATTCAATTGAAAAAAGAGACTAAAAACAATGCAAATAAAAACTAGGCAGGATAATTCTGCACCGGGTAGAAATTCGATTGTTTACGGATTGGGAAACGCATTAATTTTTAGTTCTGTATAAGAAGAATTAAACACTTTTATATGTCAGACACTTCATTACAAGAATCAAATTCCAGCCGGGTTTACGTCCTGTTTTATTCTTTTTTCCTTATACCTTTAATGATTGCGGTTATCGGTACATCATTTTTTATTATAGTTAAGTTTCTAACTTTGGAACCAAAATCAGCATCCGATTTACTTAATGATGTAAAAATTGGTTCCGCAACCAAACGATGGCAATCTGCTTTTGAATTATCTAAAATTCTGGCAAATGATACTGAAATATTTGAAGACAATCTCTTTAGAAACCAATTGATCTCCGCCTATAAATATTCCATTCATGATGATGAGAGAGTTCGAATGTATCTCGCTCTTGCAATGGGTCGCACAGGCGATCAGCTTTATGGAGAAGCATTGAGAGAAGGATTGAATGATAAAAACCCAGCTACACGTTTAGCTTCGATAAAAGCGTTAGGATTTTTACAGTTTCAGCCGGCAGTGGAGGATTTACAGGAAATTCTAAGGGATGTTAATCGTGTAGATACGGAGCAGCTCACAGTAGTTATTTCACTGGGGAATATAGGCGACCGAAGTGTAATACCGGATTTAAAACCTCTTTTAAATCATGAAGAAGTTAATATCCGGTGGGATACTGCTCTTTCACTGGCAAAATTGGGAGACATCTCCGGGTCAAATATCATTGCGGATCTGATGGATCGTTCCTATTATACTTCTTTTCCAGAAGTTGATTACCAGGAAGCAGATCAGGCAATCATGGTGGCAATTCAGGTAGGTTCAGATTTCAGGAATGAAGAATTTAAAGAGAAATTGATGATTTTAGCTACTGAAGATAAAAACATGGAAATTAGAGATACGGCTATTAAAACATTGAAACATGTGTATGGATATCAATCATGAGGGAAGAAAAATTTATACCCGAAGCATCCGTAGGAACTCCTCAGAAAAAGTCTTCCGGTGCAACCATGGAACGGAGAGGATTTTTCAAATGGTTAAGTATTGGATGGATCGCTTTTACTGCTGCAACAGGTGGATTTTTTACCGTGCTGATCCGATTTCTCTTTCCCAATGTTTTATTTGAACCTCCCCAAAGTTTTAAAATTGGTTATCCGGAAGAATTTGAAATTGGCAAAGTTGATATTCGCTTCAAAAAAAAATTCAGTGTTTGGATTGTCAGGAATGACGAAGGAATGTATGCGTTATCAACGGTATGTACCCATTTGGGATGTACTCCAAACTGGTTAAATACAGAACGTAAATTTAAATGTCCTTGTCACGGCAGTGGTTTTCGTCCGACGGGAATAAACTTTGAAGGTCCTGCCCCACGACCGCTTGAACGATTTAAAATTTACTTGGCGGACGATGGTCAGATTATTGTGGATAAAAGCAAGAATTTTAAATTTGAAAAAGGAGAATGGGAAAGAACTGAGTCTTTTCTAAAAGTATAAATCAAGGTTAAGTAGAACGATGAGTGAAAAAAAATCAAAGCAGACTCTTATTGAACAGATGGGAAACTCTAAAATCTGGAAATCAATCATTCGATCGGGAATTCCCAGAACCCGCCGGCAAAGGATGCATGCAATTTTAGGCAGTGTTTTTCTACATCTACATCCTGCCCGTCTCCCGAAACATGCTGTAAAAATTGGATATACATGGTGCATGGGCGGATTGTCTTTTTTCCTGTTTGTTGTCCTGACTATCACAGGAATCATGCTGATGTTTTATTATCGCCCTACGGTTGAATACGCCTACACGGATATGATTGATTTAGGAGAGCAGGTTCCGTTAGGGATTATGAGAGAAATTCATCGCTGGGGTGCCCATGCCATGGTGCTGACAGTCTGGCTTCACATGTTGAGAGTATTCATGACCGGCTCCTATAAACCTCCACGTGAATTTAACTGGGGTGTAGGTGTGTTATTGATGACCATCACATTATTTTTGAGTTTTACAGGATATCTCCTTCCTTGGGATCAATTGGCAATTTGGGCAGTGACCGTTGGGACAAACATGGCACGGGCAACACCTTTTCTGGGTCACGAAGGTCCCGGTGCTGCAATGCTGGCTATCGGTGATATCAATTTGGTGCATGCCGGATCAGATGTCCGGTTTGCACTCCTTGGAGGGCGATTTGTCGGTGAGGCTACCTTGCTTCGATTTTATGTTCTCCACTGTATCGGCGTTCCATTTATAGCCATGATTTTCATGGCGGTTCATTTTTGGCGGATTCGTAAAGACGGCGGAATATCCGGACCTCTGTGATTAAGAAAATCTAAAATATTATGGATACTCTAAAGCATTTCATCGATACTATTTCCGCTCCAACCATTAGCTTTACGTTGGCTACAATTCTGTTTCCGTTTATTTTTCCTCCCGGTGACTGGTTTGAAAAGATCCATCGAAAATTTGGATTCTGGAGAATTTGGACGAAACCGGGATTATATGTTACTCTCGGGGCTATCACCTTATTTTTTATCATGGGATATTATGATAAGAATTTTAACATCACACTAACCAAACCTGATAATTTCCCTATTATTTTGCTGGTGTATTCTGTTTTCATTTATACATGGATGTCCATGTACAAAGCTTATGAGAATGATGAACGAATGAGCAGAGGTGAAAAACCAACAGAATACAATGACCCCGATGATAAGGTGCTGGTCTGGCCGGACCTTGTTTATGTCGAATTCATTGCCCTCATAATTTTTATGGTTTTTTTAATTGTATGGTCTGTTTTGGTTGGTGCACCACTTGAAGAACCTGCTAATCCAGCCTCCACTCCTAATCCATCCAAAGCACCTTGGTATTTTCTGGGATTGCAGGAAATGCTGGTTTATTTCGATCCCTGGCTTGCCGGTGTAGTCTTCCCTGGATTAATCATTGTGGGATTAATGGCAATTCCTTACATGAGCACTACTCCCGATAATTTTAGCGGATTTTATTCATTTAAGGAACGCAGATTGGGGATTTTTTTATTTCAGTATGGATTTATGGTTCTCTGGATATTCCTGATTTTTATCGGCACATTTTTCAGAGGTCCCAATTGGAATTTCTTTGGACCTTTTGAATATTGGGATCCTCATAAACTGGTTCCGTTGACTAATGTTAACCTGTCTGAATACTTTTGGGTGAAATGGCTGGGGACGGGTCTGCCTTCAAATATTTTATTAAGGGAATCCTTTGGTTTTCTTACGGTGATTTTATATTTAGTAGTTGTTCCGATCTTATTAGCCAAATACCTGCTGAGTGGGTTTTTGAATAGAGTAGGTGCTGTGAAATTTTCCTTTTTCATATTTTTCGGTCTTTGCATGTTATCTCTTCCATTAAAAATGTACCTCCGCTGGATGTTTAATTTGAAATACATCATTGCCATACCGGAATACTTTTTCAATATTTAATTCAACTGATTTAAACTCATGTTTAATAAACAAGACGAACGATATTGGAATATTAATTTATTAAATAAATGGTTTGCCATCACCAGTGTGCTGTTCATCCTTTCCATGGTGTGGATGTTTATTGATGATAACGATGACGATTTTAAGGTCTATCAGAAAACATTCCGGAAAATGGAAGTAGAGACAGCAAAGGTAAAATTAGAAGATGCCGTTTCCGAAGTAAAAGAAGAACAAAAATTGTATCTTGATAAACTGAAAAAAGCAGAATCAAATTTTGAAGCCAAGAAAGAAAAGATTCAACAGATAAACGAACAAATAACGGAATTAAAAGCACAACATTATAAAGCGAATATGGACTATCTCCATAAAAAAGCAGAGATAGATGCATTAAAATATTTAGTGGAAAAAGAAAAATCTCACATCCATGAAGTTCCGAATGAAAAAGATTCAAAAAACGAATCAAAATATGATTCATACTTGATAGAATTACAAGAACTGAAACTGACAATGGAAACAGTCGCATCCCAACAGAAGAATATTGAAAAAGAATTGGAATCAATGGAAGCGGAAGTGAAACAGGCAGAGGATGAATTAAATGAAGTCATGCGGGATGTGAATTTAGTAGAAAATAAACTGTCCCGCCTGGACCGCAAAAGAATGTCATTTTCTAACCGGATTGGAGATATAATAAGAGATTTCCCGATTATTGATTTCATGGACCCATATTACAAAGTGAAACAGATTGTGGTTCCCGATGTGAAATATGATGTGAATTTTGCTTCAGTTTCCACGGTTGACCGATGTACAAGCTGTCATTTAGGAATTGACAATCCTGATTTTGTTGATGCGGAACAACCCTATAGAACACATCCAAACCTTGATCTATATCTGACTGCGGCATCTGATCATCCATTGGAACAGTTTGGATGTACCGGATGTCATGCAGGAAGAAGCCGGGGCACTACATTCAACTCAGCTGTCCATATGCCGAATTCCATAGATTCAAAACATGATTGGGAAAATGAATTTGGCTGGGAGAAAATGCATCATTGGTTAAAACCCATGCTTCCATTGAAATATTCAGAAGCAAGCTGTTTTAAATGTCATATGGAGAAACCGGACATAAATGGCGGAGAAAAGTTGCAGTTGGGTCTGACAATAATTGATAAAGCAGGATGTAACGGCTGTCATCAGATCGAATCGTATCCAAAGCGATTTAACACGGGTCCCGATTTAACTCGAATCAATGAGAAGGTGTCCAGGAAATGGGCTAAAAAATGGATACACTCCCCCCAAAGTTTTCGGTTTAATACATGGATGCCTCACTTTTTTGGTCAGGAAAACAATTCTTCACCGGAAATGATAAAACGTAGCACAACTGAGATCAATGCAATTGTGGAATTCCTTTTTAATGGGAAAAATGAAAGTGATAATTCATCGGACAGAAAATATTTGGGAAATGCAGAAAATGGCGAACAACTGTTTAACAATGTCGGGTGTCTGGGATGTCATAATATTCAGGAAGAATTCATTGAATTAGCAGACCTCGATTATGACTTGGATAAACTTCCGTATGAATATTCAGTATCAGAACATGGATATGAAAGTGAAAAAACGGATTTATTGGAACTGACCAAACAGCAAGGACCAAATCTTATAGGACTGGGGTCAAAAACGTCTGCAAAATGGGTGTATAACTGGATCAAAGATCCGCAGGAATACTGGACTGAAACACGAATGCCGAATCTCAGACTTTCGAATCAGGAAGCAAAGGACATTACTGCTTATCTACTGTCCTTTAAAAATGAAGATTTTGAACAGGAAGAATTCCCTGATTTAGATAAGGTTGAACTGGAGAATATTGCCCGGGGCTGGCTGGTGAAAGCTTTTCCGGAAGAAAGGGCAGAGCGGATGTTGTCTGAAATGGATTATTCTGAAACCATTGACTATGTTGCGGATAAAAGCATTCGATTTTATGGATGTTTTTCATGCCATAATATTGCCGGATATGAAAAAACAAAACCCATCGGTACAGATTTGACAAGTGAGGGAACGAAACCGGTGGACAAATTGGATTTCGGGCATATTCATGATATTGAACATTTGAATTATTCATGGTTTGAGCAAAAACTTGCAAGCCCTCGGATATTTGACAGGCATAAGATTGTCGAAACAGAAGATAAACTTCGCATGCCTAATTTTTATTTTAAACCTGAAGAAATAGAGGCAGTGGTTACAGCGATTCTTTCATTTAATGAGGATAAAGTAAGCGAAGTGAAACAAGCAAGTTTTTATAAGGAAGATCATTCTGTATATGCCGGATATAAAATCCTGAATCAGTATAACTGCAAGGGATGTCATATCATTGACGGATTTGGAGGGCAAATTGCAGAACTCATCGGAGCTCCGGAATACTCTCCGCCAAACTTGAATACCGAAGGTGAAAAAGTCCAGCCATCCTGGCTGTTTAAATTCCTGAAAGAGCCGTTATTACTCAGACCGAATCTTCAGGTAAGAATGCCCACCTTTAGCATGAGTGATCAGGAATGGAATTTTGTGATCTCAGCCTTTCAGGACTTGGATGAGAACGGTTTAGCATTTGAGTCCGATTATCATGTGAATACCCGATCGGATAAATACAAAGCAGGAGAAAAACTTCAGGAATTAGGCGTCTGTTCAAATTGTCATTTTTATGGTACTACATTTCCAAAACAAGGAGCTGAAACCTGGGCGCCAAACCTGGCTCTTTCGAAAGAAAGGCTTCGTCCGGAATGGATTGTGAAATGGCTGGACGATCCTCAGTCAGTGATGCCCGGAACGAAAATGCCGGCACCATACATTCCATCAAAAGAAGAATTGGAGATGCCGGATTCAAGATCTGTCTGGGGAAGGGAGTTGGTTTCACTCAAAGGAGATAGAAAAGTCATGCTTGAAGGACTGAGAGACTATAATATTTCCATTTCCGGTAAAAAAGATATCTCAAAAGAGATAAAAGCATATTTTGACAAGAATGGATATGAATTTGGAGGAGAGGAAGAAGACGAAGATTGGGATGACGAAGACTGGTAAAGTCCAGAAGCCGTCCTGATTTATTTTTCTGTATTTTCCCAGGCTGATGAGGATATCCACATGGTCGTGTCTTTATCGGGAAAAACTTTCAGGGATTTATAATTTGTACCCTTTTCCTCATTCAGAAGTCTGTGATTGTTATCACAAAAAGGCAGTGTATCACTTTTCCCGCAGGTGCAGAAACTGTATTTTTTATTTCTACGTAATTTAACTTTTACAGCGTTTTTAGGTTTATCCATGAAGTTCTTCCGTGTTGTTTAATAGTGAATCATTAACCGGAGAAAAAGATACGTTAATTTATGCCAAATTATAAAATAAATATGGTGATCACCTGGGTCGTCCGGAGTCTGTGGCTGTTATCTTTTATTTTACTTTTATTTGTCAAAGACTTTTCACTTCCGGGAAAATGGGTTTACATCGGATTTATTATTTTACTGACCATAATTACAATTTTCAGGATTAAGGAATCACAGAAAGAGTGGTATGAGGAAAATAATCCTGAAAATTAAACGATTATTACAATTATAGTTTTATAATAAAAAAAGGGAAGAAAAACTTCCCTTTTTTTAATATTTCCAATCCTTATTTCTTTTTCTTCTCAGGGCGTACGAATGTATGATCTTGAGTTGAAATTGCAGCAGTTTCACCGTCTTTCCCAATGGTAACCTTGTATTCTCCCACACCGCCCATTCCTTTGGCTTTTTCATGCCAGAATACAACGTCATACTCCCCGGCAGGAATTCCCGTGATCTCATATTTCCCATTTGTATCACTGACGGCAAAATAGGGATGATCCACAACGGTTGTCCATGCCTTCATCCAGGGATGAACATCACATTTAATGAAAAAAGGGTCTTCCGTTTTTTTGAATGTGACTTTCTTTTCCTTCACAACTTTAGGCATGGCAAAGTTGAATTGACTGTTCACTTTAGCCATGGAATGAATGTTATGCATAGTGGGATCACTGTTTTTAATTATCAATACCTGGTCTTTCATAATACCAAAAACATGAGGGGAGTAAATACATCCTTTTTGATCAATGACTGCCGGTTCCTTTGGTGTTCCTCCATCATAAGAAACATCCTTTAGACAAATCAATACATTTGCAAGTTGACCATCATCATTCATAATGAAGCTTTCAGCGTACACCTTATCCCTGTGTGCAGAACTGCAGATTGGGTCAGCATCCATTTTCAGGGATTTTTTTCTTGGAGGTTTTCCTGAATAGGATACGGTTCCGGTTAAATTACCGGCTGAAACGTATGAAATGATAAACGCAGATGTTAAAATCAGGTTTATCTTTTTTGAAAATAAGTACATTATACTTCCTTTAATTAATGAATAAATAATTGATAATAGATTAAAATTACTCCATTATTTTACTCTGCTCCAAATAGTACTTAATTAATTGAAAATGGTTTCAGAAATAAAAAGAAAATTGAGTATGCTGATTGGTTTCTTCCCAATATTGGGAAGATTAATCTTGTATTAATAAAGGGATACTTAGATTAAGATTATTTTACTATTTTATCAATAAAATCTTCTGTGATTGAGAAAAATCATTGCTTTGAAAACTCACAAAATACACCCCGCTTGAAACTCCCGAACCATCCCATTTTACAATGTGGGTTCCGGGTAAGAGGTTTTCATTTATGAGGGTTTCTACCAATCGTCCTTGAATATCATAAATCAACATGGTTACATCCGTCAATTCAGGAACAGAAAACTGAATTGTCGTTACCGGATTAAACGGATTGGGATGTGCAGGATAAAGAGCGAACTCTGTGGGAGTTTGGGGAGATGCGGATTTTCTTAAAATCAATCGGTCAACATTTGAATCCAAAGTGATTTGGTTTTCACCTGTTAAATAGATTGCTTCATCAAAATTCTTTTGATTCGCAATGACTGGGACGATTTCCCAACTTTCACCATCTTTTATTTCACATTCAAAAGTGAGTGGACTACCATTATTCATGATTTCAATTTCACATTCATCAGTTGAACAGAGTTTGGTATTTCCGGAAAAACGGATGTCCTTTGCACTTGCTGGGGGTTTTGGCGGCAGCGAATAACTCAAGGGACTTTCAATTTCGTTACCGAAATATAATGAAGTAGTGTTAACGGTTAATGTGTTAAAGTCTGCCACGGCGGATAAATGTTCTGGTGGTTGGAAGAGTCTGGACTTAGTGAGAGGTGCGGAGGATGAAAGGGTAATCTCACCTTCTCCGGAACTTCTCAGCCAATAACCGTAACCCGGTTCTATGGTTTCAGCTTCAAAATAACCACCGTCAAAACCGTAAACCGTACCGGGAATAATGAGATTGTTTTCATCCATAATGG
>CAZSIH010000069.1:0-10331 GCA_964606925.1 uncultured bacterium | reverse complement strand
GTTGACCAAGTTCGATATGGTGATTATGTGAGGTCCATATCCTCACCGGGAGCACTTTATGTAGGTAAATTAGAAAGTCCCGATTCACAGTTTATTTTTGAGATCAGTCCGCAATTAGTCATTTTTATTGTAGAAAGGTTGTTGGGAGGAAAAGGGAGTTTTTTACCGAATTCCCGTCCGATTTCAATGGTTGAAAAACGAATCATGAATCGTTTGTTACAAAAATTATCGAGTGAAATCAAATCAACTTGGCAGCCATTGAAAAGAATTAACTGCACCATAAACAGATTCGAGCATAATCCGGAGTTTGTGCAAATTATCCCTGCATCAGAACCGGCGATTATCGTTTCAATTGAAACAAAGGTTAGAGGAAATTCAACCCTTATGAATTTATGCTATCCTTATAAGTGGATTACTTCCTTGTTATCTTCCCTTGATATTCAGGATCAATTTTTGTTGGGAGAAAAAGAAACAACTGTTACGGGTTCAAAAACGGTAGCAGAGAACCTTAATCAGACACCTATGCTGTTGCAGGCAATTTTAGGAAAGGTCAATATTTCCGTTCAGGATTTTATCAATCTTGAATGTGATGATGTATTGACTCTCGACACCCGTATTCACCAGGAAATTCCCATTACTGTGAATAAAAGGGAACTATTTTCGGCAACAGTGGGGCAATATCAACAAAGATATTCGTGCCAAATAAACTCAGTTACTACAGGAGCAGAAAATGAGTGACATAAATAAAAGCAAATTAGATTCATGGTTGGAAGTAAACCGTGATTCATTAATTAATAATATTAAAGAAACCTTTAATCAGAAAAAAGTTGAAATTGAATCGACACCATCTGATGACCAAAACCTTGCAGAACAGGCAAATTCTGAAGAGTTTCCCAGAGTAGGAATTCAATTTGCTTCTTCAGATGAATCAGTCCACCTGCAGCATTTAATCACATTGGATTCTGAATCGGCTTCGAAACTTTATTCATGGATGAGTGGCGAGAAAATAAAAGACACTCTTGATAACGATCAATGGAATAAGTTTCAGGAAGGATTGGAAGGATTTCTACAAAAAGTTTCCGATTCTGTGGATGATGAATCAATGAAATTCACGGTTCAAAATCTCACTGTTGCGACATTCGATTCAGGGGAAGATTTCTCAAAAATACTCCCGCTTGAAAGCGGAGTATCAGCATCCCATAAGTTTACGTTAGGGAAAGAGACTGTCTCAGTGAATCACTATTCCTGGAGCAGTACATCCGATGACGATTTCGTTGATGTTTCCAATGCTGAATTTGACAGTTTTTCCTCAAAAAATGGCGGATATAGTTCCCCCAGAAATATTGATATGCTTTTGGATGTGGAATTAGAAATCCTGGTTGAATTGGGTCGTAAATCAATGAAAATTCAGGATGTACTCAAACTGGGAAAAGGATCTTTAATAGAGTTAAATAAAACTGCCGGAGAACCTCTGACAATCTATGTGAATAACCGAAAACTTGCTGAAGGAGAAGTTGTAGTCGTTGATGATAATTTCGGAATTCGCATAACCAAACTTGCCTCACCGAAAGAAAGAATAAAAAGCCTGGGATGATCGACCCCAATCGATTCTTTGGACATCGTCAGGGGAAACCATCCATACGGCTGACTGTAGTACTTGCAGTTGTTTCCGTACTAATATTAATCTTATTTTTTTTATTTCCGGGCGAAAGTACAGCTAATGGTGTAGCGCCGATCATTTCTGAAAATAATGGTGGACCTGTTCCGTTTAAATCCAACTATTCCCATTATTTTTTAAAGACTCTGGGTATAACCGGTCTCATCATCATGTTAATTCTGGTTGGGTTTAAATGGTATAAAAATAAGTTTTCTTTTGAGGGAGATTATTTTTCAATGGAAGTATTGGGTAAACAGCACATCAGTCCGAAACAATATTTGATGATGGTACGCATTGAAGGGAGGAAACTGCTCATGGGAGTTACGGAGCAGTCAATAAATCTGGTGAAAGAATTTGCAGAGGATGGATCAGATGAAATACCCACAGGAAATGAGAATCCCTTGAATTCACTGGATCCATCAATTAAAAAATAAAATCTCCCGATTCATGAAGTTAATTCCTATTAAAAAACTAAGTCGCTTGTTGGCGGTAATTGTCATTCCTGCCGTATCAATGGGGCAAAATATCCTTCCAAAAATCACAATGGGATTAGAAGAAGCATCCGGTCCTTCTGATTTTGTTATGACAATGCAAATTGTTTTTCTTATCACAATTTTATCGTTAGCTCCTTCCATTCTTATTATGATGACCTCATTTACACGTCTTGTGATTGTGTTTCATTTTTTACGTTCGGCTCTGGCAACACAAACTGTTCCTTCCAATCAAATCCTCATCGGTTTAGCGTTGTTTATTTCAGTATTTATCATGAAACCTGTCATCACCGAAATCAATGATACCGCTCTCCAACCCTATTTAAAGGAAGAGATTACTCAAAAAGAAGCATTAAATATTGCTACGGTTCCGATAAAAACGTTTATGTTGGCTCAGACTCGAGAAAGGGACATCGGTCTGTTCATTCAGCTGCGACAGTCCGGCAAACCAGCTTCATCAGAGGAATTATCAATTTTTACACTCATTCCGGCATTTATTATCAGTGAATTGAAAACTGCTTTTCAAATTGGATTTTTACTCTATTTACCCATGCTTGCTATTGATATGATCGTCTCCAGTGTTTTGCTTTCCATGGGTATGATGATGCTGCCTCCAATCATGATTTCTCTGCCCTTTAAACTCCTTTTATTTGTCTTGGTGGACGGATGGTATCTTGTAGTAGAATCTTTAGTAAAAGGATTTGCCTGATGACGCCGGATTTTGTGACTTATATCAGCCGGGAAACATTAATAACGGTATTGTATATTGCCGCACCTCTATTAGGTACAACACTTTTGGTGGGATTAGCTGTTGGAATATTCCAGGCGGTCACTTCTATTCATGAAATGACTCTTACCTTCATCCCTAAAATGGCAGTTGTTGGAATTGTGCTTCTCATTTTAACACCGTGGTTTCTGGAAGTGCTTATGCGGTTTACTCAAGAAGTTATCTATCAAATTCCGTTCATGTCACCTTAGGTTAAGAATGATGTCACTCTTAATCTCACTATCAATGGAATATACTGTATTCCAAAATAAATCAAATAATAATTGAGGTAGGATGTGCCGTCATTTTTAGAATTTGCAGACAACCTGGAAGTCTTTATACCGGGATATATGCTTGTATTTACACGAATATCTGCAATGCTGATGACGTTACCGATATTCAGTTATCCCATGATTTCCGGGCGGACCAGGATCATGTTTGCATTGATCCTGACTGTCATCATCGGATCTGTAGTGTCCATGGAGACTGTCCCGCATGTTACAAGTCTTTGGTTGTTAACCGGGTTAATGGCTAAAGAGGTGGTGATTGGGATGATCATCGGATTTGGAGGACGATTGATATTTGAAGGATTTGCAATTGCCGGAGGAATTGTTGGGCTTCAAATGGGTATGGGAATTGCTAATGTCATGGATCCTACCAGTCGGGAACAAATTCCAATTATAACTCAATTTTGGCTTCCGATCATGGTTCTGTTCTTGTTATTAATGAATGGACATCATTTTTTTATTGAAACATTATTCGGTAATTTTCAAATGATTCCCTTAGGAATGGGAGAATTTTCTCCCCAAGCGGGTGAATCAATTATCCGTGGCGGGTCTAGGATTTATAATATTGGGATTCGATTTGCTGCACCATCCATTGCTTTTTTATTATTGATCGATGCAGGGGTTGGTTTTATGGCACGTACCATGCCCCAGTTAAATGTATTTTTTATCACCCTGCCGTTGAAAATATTATCTGGACTGATCATGTTGATAGTTTCTCTTAATATTTTTCAAATACTCTTTGATTCAGTGTACGAGGAAATAATTGATTACACCGGCATTCTCATCCGCCAATTATCAGGGTTCTAGATGCCTACTCAGGATAAACACAGCAAGACTGAAGCTCCAACCCCAAAAAAACGAAAAAAGGAGCGGGAGAAGGGAAATGTTGCACGGAGCATGGATGTTAATTCAGTAGTGGTATTGATCGCAGGTATTTTAGTCATCAAGTTCATGGGCGATGACCTTTTGAGAGGAATTTCACAATTTACATCCGGGATTTACATAAATATAATGAACATACAGTTGACACCTGAATCAACCATTTATTATGCGAAAAATGGATTCCGGTATTTCTTTAGTATTTTAAGTCCCATTTTGGGTGTGATAATGATCATGGGGCTTGCCAGTAATTTTGGACAGGTTGGGTTTTTATTCTCAAAAAAAGCAATTATTCCAAAATTTAGTAAAATTAATCCACTGAAAGGGGTCAAGCGTATTTTTTCAGCAAAATCAATTGTGGAGTTGGTTAAAGGAATATTAAAGATAACCATTATTTGTTTCATTGGATACAGCGTTATTCAAAGTCATATTTATGATTTTTATTCTATGTCTATTATGACTCCTATAGCGGTTTTAGGTTTTATCGCTGAAGTATTATTTGAATTAAGTATCAAAATCGCTGTTGTTTTGATTTTCCTTGCGGCGGCAGATTATGCCTGGCAGAATTATGACTATGAGAAAAATATTAAAATGACTAAACAGGAAGTAAAAGAGGAACAAACGCAGGAAAGAGGTAATCCGGAGGTAAAAGGGCGCATCAAGTCTTTACAAAGGCAATTAAGCAGAACAAGAATGATGAATGCTGTTCCAGATGCGACTGTCGTCGTGACAAATCCGACTCATATTGCCGTTGCCCTTCGGTATGTTCCCAATGAACCGTCTGATGCCCCAAAAGTCGTTGCTAAAGGACAGCGAAAAACTGCTGAAAGAATTAAGTTATTAGCAAAGGAAAACGATGTACCGGTGATTGAAGATAAACCTTTGGCACGTACTTTGTTTCAAACATTAGAAGTTGGGATGGAAATTCCGTCAATATTCTATCAGGCGGTAGCAGAAATATTAGCTAAAGTTTTTCAAATGCAGCGAAAAAATCCATATTTAAAAAGTACAATAGCTCATGGCTGAAAAAAATAAAACAAGAATTACCTCTATTTTAGGTTCAAACAGTAGTATGATGCTTGGTGTAGCTGTCATGCTGATCCTTGGAATTATGCTTCTCCCAATGCCTACGTTTCTCTTAGATGTATTCCTGGTTATGAATATCACCGGAGCGTTAGTCATTATATTTGTCGCTCTTTATGTTTTACGCCCACTGGATTTTTCCGTATTTCCGGGATTGCTTTTAATCGTTACACTTTTTCGACTCTCATTAAATGTAGCTACAACACGATTGATACTGGGAGAAGCCTATGCAGGAGAAATTATTGCTTCCTTTGGTAATTTTGTCGTAGGAGGAAATTATATTGTAGGTGCGGTAATATTCCTGATTTTGGTCATAATTAATTTTGTCGTTATAACAAAAGGTGCAACCCGAATTGCGGAAGTATCTGCACGGTTTACCCTTGATGCAATGCCCGGGAAACAAATGGCGATTGATGCTGATTTGAATGCAGGATTAATAGACGATAATCAAGCCAGAGAACGAAGGGACATGATTTCCCGGGAAGCCGATTTTTACGGAGCAATGGACGGAGCAAGTAAATTCGTCCGGGGAGATGCAGTTGCAGGAATTCTTATGACTCTCATAAATATTATCGGCGGACTGGCTATTGGAACACTTCAACTTGGAATGATGCTGGGAGAAGCAGCCTCTACTTACACACTGTTGACGATTGGTGACGGATTGGTTGCACAGATTCCGGCATTGATCATTTCGACTGCAGCCGGTATTATCGTTACTCGAGCTACGAGTGAATCTGATTTTGCAGCTGATATTCAAGCTCAGGTGACTAAACAACCTAAAGCAGTAATGGTGAGTTCCGGAGTTTTAGGAGTTATTGGATTGATGCCGGGGATGCCTTTTGTTCCATTTGCAATTATGGCAGGAGTTTTAGCTATTGTAGGATATAGAGCTTCAAAAACTCTATCAAAAGAATTGACCTTGGAAGAACCGGAAGAAAAAGCAGTTTTTGAAGAGGAAAAAATTGAATCATTTTTACATCCTGATCCGTTTGAAATAGAGATCGGATATGGACTCATTCCATTAGTAGATGCTAATCAGGGAGGAAATCTTCTCGATCGTATTTCAACTATTCGAAAAAGTTTAGCAATTGAGTTGGGTATTGTTGTTCCTCCCATTCGTATTCGAGATAATATTCAATTAGGTTCCAGTGAATATATTTTTAAAATCCATGATGTTGAGGTCGTTAAAGGTGAAGTAATGTTGGATTACTTTCTTGTGTTAAATCCCGATGACAGTATCGACCTTGTGGGAGTAGATACTACTGAGCCGACTTTTGGATTACCAGCCCGTTGGATATCCTCTGACCAGAAAGACCGGGCAGAAGCTTCGGGACTTACCGTTGTTGAACCACCTGCTGTCATTGCAACGCATTTGATGGAAGTACTGAAGGCAAATGCATGGAAACTTTTTGACAGGCAGGAAACACAGCGGATGCTGGATCATCTGAAAGAAACTCACAGCGCTGTGATTGAGGGCTTGGTTCCTGATTTACTGCCATTGGGAATTGTAACACAGGTCTTAAAAAATTTATTGAAAGAAAAAATCCCAGTGAGAAATTTAGTCATTATTCTTGAGACACTGGCTGATTACGCCGCAGTAACAAAGGATGCAGATACCTTGACAGAATATGTTCGAATTTCTATGGCGGATACCATTACCAATGTATTTAAAAATGGAAAGTCTGATATAGCCGTAACAACCTTTGATTCTCGATTGGAAGACCAGATTATGGAAGTAATAAAAGATGGAAAAGGGAATTCACGTAATTTGGGATTAACACCGGATCAGGTTAATACTTTATTTAAATCGATTGGGAAAAATATAGAAAAAATGGTTTTGGATAATCGCAGACCTGCTATCCTGGTTTCTCCTCAAATCAGACGTTATGTAAGATCCTTTATCGAACCTGTCCTCCCGGATGTTTCCGTGTTATCATTTTCTGAATTAACATCAGACACTAACCTGAATACGGTTGGTTTAATCAATTACCCTAATGAATCCTGAAACATATTGTGGTAAATTAGGAGTATTAGTTTTAAGTTCAAACTGTGAGATTTCCGGTTTCCATCTGAATCATTTTATTGGTCTGAAAAATGAATAGAACTCATCCCGGGATACAAGAATCAAATCCGGATAGAATCAGTTATTATTTTGTTGAACATTTTATCTGCGCTTTAATACAATCTGTGGGGATCTTCAATAATGAATAAATTAAAGCAGTTTTCCCTTTCTGTATTAAAGTTAGGTAAAGATCACCCTGAAATTTTTACAGTAACAAGCGGTAAGGGTGGAGTGGGTAAATCCAATATCAGTGTGAACTTAGCTTTACTCATGTCCCGAATGAAAAAAAATGTACTGCTCATAGATGCAGATATTCATTTGGGGAATGTAGATTTATTATTGGGAATCCGCCCAAAATATTCCATAGCAGATGTAATAACCGGAAAAATAGAATTAAAAGATGTGATCACTAGGGGACCGGGCGGAATTGATATCTTGCCTGCAGGTTCCGCTGTAATTGAAATGTTGGATTTGAACGAAAGAATTCTCCAGAAACTAAATGATGCATATTCTCAATTTGAACATAAATATGACACGATAATAGTTGATACTGGTGCAGGGGTGCATAATTCCGTCATGTCTTTTGTTTTTGGTGCAGACAAGATTATTCTTGTGGTTACACCGGATCCTGCATCCATCGCAGATTCTTATGGAATGGTAAAAGTTATCCGGAATACAAATCCTGATATTCCTATCATCATGATATCAAATATGGTGGATAATGAAGAAAATGGAGAATCCATTTTTAAAAAAATGAATTTAATGGTTCAAAGGTTTTTAAATAGTTCTCTCGTTTACGGAGGATCCATTGTCAAGGATAATCTTATTCAATATTCAATTCAAAAACAAAAACCCGTTTCAATATTTTACCCTAACTCAGTTCCGGTAAATTCATTGAGGATGATAACAAGAAGACTGTTAAAGATGCCCATCACCGATGTAAAAAAACGAGACAGTTTTTTTGATCGATTTATGAATTATAAAAATGTGGGAGTAGGATCGGCTAATGGATAAACTGGCTTATAAGATCGCATTAATTGTTGCATTGATCAGTTTTATTATTAATCTGTTGATCAATATTTCAATTTTTACCGGATTAATTCGCAGCATTGCCGTATATGTAGGTGTCCTTTTTGTATTTTTTCTGGCAGGAATTTTAATGAAATGGGGTGTTTATATCATAGCACCAAAAACTGAATCTTCAACTGATGAAGATCAAAACTTGGAACAAAACGTCTAAAATAAAATGATTTTGGAACAGAAAAAAATGGATGGCGAAGCACTTGTAAGGGAATATTGCTCTACAGGGAACGAGTTGATCAAGGATCAGGCGGTTCGTGCATTTTTACCTTTAGTAAAACATATTGTAGGCAGGATTAATGTCGGTTCCTATATAAGCCTTCAGAAAGATGACTTGTATCAATTTGGTGTTGTTGGATTATTATTCGCACTGGGTCGTTTTGATCCGGAAAATGGGACAGCATTCAAGACTTATGCCTACCGCAGGATCCATGGTGAGATTATCGATGCTCTACGACGATATGGAGTATTATCCAGAGATCAAATGCAAAAATTATCAAAAGTAAATGGAGCTAAGGAAAAGCTTGCATCGCAGTTTGATCGTGAACCGAATCTATTGGAAATTCAAAAAGAAACAGGGTTGACCCAAAAAGAAATTAACAAGGTATTATCTGTAGCTCAACTTAGTTTGACAATTTCATTGGACGAAACGTTCTCCACCGATGAAGGTGAAGTCATGACACGAATGGACATTATGGAGGATAAAAACCAAATTTCACCGGAAAAAGAGTTGGACAAAACAGAAATACGAAATGAATTAAAAGGATATATCCAAGAATTGTCAGAAAGAGAACGTCTTATTTTGGCTTTATATTATTACGAAAATTTGACTCTCGCAGATATTGGAACCGTATTGGATCTTTCCGAAGGAAGAGTAAGCCAGATATTGAGCCAGGTTCATTCGGAATTACGCCAGAAATTGAGGAAGATATCTTATGTCTGATGATCCAATTCGAAACATTGGTTTAACTCAGCCTGAAACAATTCATCAAATAGAGCACACTGCGGATAAACCCATGAAAAGGGAGAAGAAGAAAAAAGAATACAACCCAAAAAGGGAAAAAGATTCCGTCGATATAAAATCACCCGTTAATACAGCATCAGCAACCGCTGAAGATGATGAACAAAAAAAAGAAGATCTGATCGATGAAGAGGAACAAAAAAGAAATTCTGTTGATATCCTCGTAAAATGACAGAATTATATCAGTTTTTATAAACAAAAATTCTCCTCAAAATAAATAGGAATTACAATGGAGCAGAATGATCCTGTTTTACTGTTTTTCCTTTTTGATGAACCATTTCCAAAAAATACATTGATCGAAAATTTAATCGTAAATTCTAATCAATACATTCTAAGAAAAAACGATGAAGTTTACAGTTGATTATCAAACAGAGAGCGGGCTGGAAAATCTCTTTCGTCGATTAAAAACAGGTCAAATTCTGAAAGGTAGAATAATTGACTGTATTGAACCCAATGGGTATTTACTCAGGATAAGAGGATTTAATATTTTAACCCAGTCTAATGGGTCATTTGAAAAATTTGATGAAATTTCATTAAAGGTTAGAGAAGTAGATTCACATTTAGTATTAGATTTTATACCCGAAAAAAACAGAATTAGAAAGTCCAATGGTCTAAATTCTGACATAATTGTATGACCACAGCTAAAAAAGAATCGAATCCAACTAATACACTCACCAAGGATTATGCGACTACGGTGATGATTCTGGAGCATCTTCCTGACGCAATTTTTATTTTAGATTCAGACGGTGTGATTCAATATGTAAACAAAAGTGCGGTTGATTCTTTACAAACATCCTTTCAGAAATTAAAGGGAATGGTGATTGATGAAGTATTTTCGAAAAGTTCAAATACAGAA
Source organism: uncultured bacterium (assembly GCA_964606925.1). Lineage (GTDB taxonomy): Bacteria > Fidelibacterota > Marinisomatia > Marinisomatales > AB-629-J13 > AB-629-J13. The sequence goes on along the minus strand of CAZSIH010000069.1, from coordinate 149 downwards.
GGAGAAAATGAATCATTAGAAAAACAAATCAGCAGAGGAAATATTCAAAATCTCGATACACATTTGGTTTTTGAGGGGGTTTCGGTTCCGGTTTATGCAAGTTTTAACGTCATTGAAAATAAAAAAGGGGAAAGTGATTTTATCATCGT
>CAZSIH010000068.1:0-10459 GCA_964606925.1 uncultured bacterium | reverse complement strand
ATGAAATATTTTACAGTGAATCGTTATTTGTAATCCTGAACGGTATGGACCCAACTGCTTTTTATATTGGTTTTATTGGAATTTCTATCATTTTTTACAGGACAATCAAAAAACATCAACCTCCCGTAAAACAATCAATTAAGACCAGAAAATATGTAGGGATTCTTTTGGTTTATTTGATGTTCGCATTTGCTCCAGTTATTCAATTTGATGAGATGACCAATTATTTTCGTTCTGCTGGAGCTTATTATTTTCAGTCACCTCACACAGAGTTTGAATTCAATTTTGATGATAACACATTTCCATTTTTAACTCAAGTTCAAGAGAGAAAGGAAACCCTTGAGGAAAAACCGCATATTTTCCTCATAATGGTTGAATCATTCAATGCTGGATTTGTGAATACAAAAAATGAAGATGGAGAAGTGTACACTCCGTATTTTAATTCTTTGATAAAAAAAGGAGTTTATATTGACCGGTTCTACGGGAATTCTGTCCAGACAGTCAAGGGACACTTTTCTACTCTATTTTCCCTGCTTCCATTAATAAAAGGCAAAGCATATAAAGAATATGAACATAACAATTTTAAAGGGTTAGCAAACTGTTTAAAGGATGTGAATTATAACACATTTTTTTTCAACGGTCACAACAGCATTGGATTTGACAATACAAGGTCCATGATGGAGACCCATGGTTATGATACTTACCTCGTTGGCAGGGAATTAATGGATGAATCATTTCATGAATCATGGGGTTCATGGGGTTTATCTGATGACGAATTATATCGGCAGGTTTTTCAATATCTTGACTCAAGTAATGATAATAACTCACAGGCTTTTGTTACTATAACTCCTTCATATCATCACGTTCCATTCAGTGTTCCTAAAGAAAAAAGGGAGTTGGTTGAAAATCCAATTTCAATTAAATCTCGATATGCAAACTCAATTAGACTGGTTGATAAAGGATTTAAAGTTTTTTTCCAGGAATTAAAAAAACGTCCGGAATACAAAAACAGTATGATCATTATTACAGCCGATCATGCTTTTCCGGTAGGAGATCACGGTATTTATTTTAATGAAGTGGGTTATTTTGAAGAATCGTTTCGTATTCCCTTCCTCATACTTTGGAAAGATCACATCCGTCCAAAATTGGACAATGAAAATGTATTTTCTCAATTAGATATTGCACCTACAATTTTAGAAAGTATACATGCTATGCCATTTCTTCATCATTTTCAGGGTCAAAATATATTGGCTGAAGAGATTGAAAAAAAACCGGTATATTTAATTCAGCCCTATAACGGTACGATCCTAGGAGTGATTGATTTTCCATATAAATTTGTTAAAAGGTTTAAAACGGGAGAGGAATGGATTTTTAATTTGGATGTTGATCCTTTGGAACAAAACAACATTTTGAATCAATTTGAAAACAATCATCATTTAGATAGTTTAAGAAAATCCATAGAGTACATTTTTCTGAATCAATATTTGATCGAAAATAATAAGGTAATTCCTGTTCCGACTGGATGAGTAAGCAATGTCATTATATATAGCCGATTGAAAAATATTGGAATCATGAAGACTTTTCATTGAACGGTTTTTTACTTAGCATTAATTTCCACGCTAATTTTATAGTAAAATTTATATTTATTTAAAATCCATTGGAGGACTCAATTAGTTCAAATAATCACAAAGAAAGTTTTATCTGGAAATACATTTTTTCCCAGGATCATAAAACCATCGGGATTCAGTATGGCATAACCTCATTATTGTTTTTACTCTTCGGTTTTATTTTAATGATGATCATGCGCTGGCAATTGGCGTATCCTGATACTCCTGTTCCGATTATTGGATGGTTATTGAGCGAAGACAAACTTCTTTCCCCGGATATGTATAATGCATTTGGTGCAATGCATGGAACAATAATGATTTTTCTTGGTGTTGTTCCAATGCTTGTAGGTGCATTTGGTAATTATGTAGTTCCTTTGCAAGTAGGTGCTCCGGACATGGCATTCCCAAAACTGAATATGGCAAGTTACTGGGCATATTTTGTTGGTGGAGTTATAATGTTCGCAAGTTTTTTTATTGAAGGCGGTCCTGCAGCATCCGGGTGGACCATGTATCCTCCATTATCTATCATTGCTGAGAATGGAGAAACAGTTTGGTTGTTGGGAATGGTTTTTATCATTACATCATCCCTGCTCGGATCCATGAATATAATTGTGACCATTGTTCAACTTCGTCCACCAGGATTGACATGGATGCGACTTCCGTTTTTTGTGTGGGCTCAGTTGGTAACATCTTTTTTGTTGGTGTTAGCATTTCCACCTTTGGAGGCAGCAGCAGTCTTGCAACTCATGGATAGAATTGCAGACACAAGTTTTTTTATACCTTCAGGACTTGTTGTCAGCGGTGAAGCGTTAAATGTTTCAGGAGGAGGTAGTCCGCTATTGTGGCAGCACCTTTTCTGGTTTCTGGCTCATCCGGAAGTTTACGTTTTGATCCTCCCCGGTATGGGAATTATTGCAGAAGTTGTTGCAAACAATACACGAAAACCGCTCTGGGGATATAAGGCAATGGTTTATTCAGTAGTTTTTCTTGGTTTTATGTCATTTATTGTCTGGGCACATCATATGTTTCTTACCGGCATGGGACAAGCCATGAGCGCTTTTTTTCAAACAACAACCATGATCATTTCAATACCATCTGTAATAATTTTATCTGCATTGCTCCTTTCTCTTTATGGTGGTTCAATTAGATTCAACACTCCCATGCTTTTTGCCTTGGGATGGATACCCATGTTCGGCATTGGAGGTCTCACCGGTTTGCCTCTGGGACTGGCACCTACAGATATCCCTTTGCATGACACGTATTATGTCATCGGACATTTTCATTATGTAGTTGCACCGGGGACAATTTTTGCCATTTTTGCAGGTATTTATTATTGGTTTCCAAAAATTACCGGTTGGAAAATGAATGAAACGCTGGGAAAAGTTCATTTCTTTTCCTCCTTTATATTTATGAATGGTGTTTTTATGCCTATGTTTATTCAGGGACTTGCTGGTGTGTCCCGGAGGCTTGCAGACGGCGGCGCTTCTTATGCTCATGCTCAGGATGTTCTTCAATGGAATGAATTCATGTCATATTCAGCGTGGGGTTTAGGGCTTGCTCAAATTCCTTTTATAATAAATTTTGTAATGACCATCTTGAAAAAACGAAAAGCGGATGCAGACAGAAACCCATGGAAAGCAACCACGATTGAATGGATAGCTGCTCCGTCTCCACCTATTGCACACGGTAATTTTGACAAAGACTTGACTGTGTATAGAGGTCCTTGTGAGTATAGTGTCCCAGATGCAGAAAAAGATTATTCACCTCAAACTGAGAAATAGGAAATGATTGAAATACCCTATAATGTGAAACCTCGTGAAGAAACTGGATTGTATAATGGTAAGTTGGGAATCTGGTTGTTTCTTGCATCAGAAATTATGTTATTTGGAGGTCTATTTTCTGCATTTGTCCTATTGAGGGTTGGTTCACCAATTTGGCCACCGTCAGGAGAAACCCATCTGAATATTCCACTGGCAACACTCAATACATTTAATTTGATCTTCTCAAGTTGGACCATGGTAAAATCCTGGGTCGCACTTAAAGAAAATGACTTAAAAGGATTTAAAACTTATATGGGAATCACTCTTTTGTGTTCGATTTTATTTCTCGTCATCAAATATTTTGAATACAGTGCTAAGTTTCATCATGGAATATTTCCATCCACGGATAATTTTTTCGGAATTTATTTTACGCTGACAGGTTTGCATGGACTGCATGTGATCGGTGGATTAATAGTAAATTATTATCATTGGGGTCCCGGATCAAAAATGTGGGAATCAGACCCTGAACGATTTACAAACAGGATAGAGATCGCAGGATTATATTGGCATTTTGTTGATTTGGTCTGGATTTTTCTATTTCCTACCTTATACCTGTTATAGGAGGGCAGAACTTGAGCAGTCATAATTTAGAACACCATAAATCAATTTATCTCAAAGTCCTGTTGGTATTATTTGTATTTACATTGGTCACTGTGGGTGCATCTTATTTTGATTTTAGTTCTGTAGCAATTGCTATTTTTGTAGGATTGACTATTGCATTTATTAAGGGGATCCTTGTTGCAGGAAATTTTATGCATTTATTTAATGAGGTAAAACCTATTTACTGGATATTAATGTTGACGGTGGTGTTCTTTTTGGTTTTGTTTTTTATGCCCATGTTATGGGAAATGAACTTGGTAACAACTCAATGAGTCTGAAAGTTTTCCATATTATATTCACAGGATTTACAACATTGTTGTTTTTATTTCTTGGGATTTTTTACGGAATGAGGTTTTCCGATTCCGGAAATATTCTTAATCTGATCTTTTCTTTATCATCCATAGGTTTAGCAGCAGGGGGTATTGTCTATGGTCGATATTTTTTACATAAGTACAGTCATTTGAGTAATTTGTAATGAACCGGGTTTTTACCATAGTCATTGGAATTTTAATTTCCACGTTTCCTAATATTTCATATGGATGTGCAGTGTGTTATGGAGATCCGCAGGCTCCAATGACAGCAGGATTAAATCAGGCCATTTTTTTTCTGCTTGGGGTCATTGGATTTATTTTGTCTATTGTGCTATCAGTTGGAATTTATTTTTTCCGAAGGGGAAAAACTATAAATAAAGCAGGGATAAATGGATGATTGAATTATTAGGAAAATTGGGTGAGCACCTTGGTTTCCCTGTAATGTCTTCCAGTCATGGACTTGAAATAGATTACATGAATGGCTGGGTGCATTGGCTCATGCTGTTCTTATTTGTAGGTTGGGGAATTTTCTTTATTTACGTCCTGTTTAGATTTCGTTCCGGAGCTAATCCAAAAGCAAATTATGAAGGTGTAACATCTCATATCAGCCAATATTCAGAGTATGGGATTATTATATTTGAAGCAATTTTGCTTATTGGGTTTGCTTATCCTATGTGGGCAAAGGTAAAAACTCGGGTACCTCTTATTGATAAAAATACAATTGAAGTTCGGGTTGTCGCCCAGCAATTTGCATGGAATATTCATTATCCCGGAGCAGATGGAAAATTTGGAGAGACAAACCCTGAATTGGTGGATGAAGAAACAAATCCCATTGGATTGGACAGAAATTCTCCCAATGCTGGGGATGACATCACTACCATAAACCAGCTTCATCTCCCGGTAAACAAACAAGCCATGATTTATTTGTCATCAAAAGATGTAATTCATTCTTTTTCTCTTCCCGAAATGAGGGTAAAACAGGATGCCATTCCCGGCATGGTGATTCCTGTATTTTTTACTCCAATTATGACTACTTCAGAATTTCTGGAGGAGATAAAGGGAACTTTGAGATTTAATCCAAGTGGTAATTATATGGGTGTAGGAAAGGAAGCATGGGAAATATTTAAAGAAGAAAATAAGAATGAATATAGAGGGTATCAAATTAGTTGTGCTCAACTCTGTGGAAATTCTCATTATAAAATGCGGGGATTTATGACGATTCACGAGGAAGAAGACTTTGAAAATTGGCTGGCAGAACAAGCGGAAGAATTGGAGGAAGAGGGAGACGACTGGGGTGATGATGACTGGTAAAACCTTACCAAACCATCATGAAGATATCACCGGCTTGGCTTAGACGTTTTTCAAAATTTACCGTATTTTCCACCTTCTTTTTAATATTTGCAGGTGCCTTGGTCAAGAGCCACGAAGTTGGATTGTCTGTCCCCGATTGGCCCACCACTTATGGTTATAACATGTTTACTTTTCCCTTACAAGATATGGTAGGAGGGATTTTTTATGAACATGGGCATCGCCTTACGGCTGCTTTTGTAGGAATATTATCTGTTGTTCTTGCGGTTTGGATGGGGTTCACAGAAAAACGTAAATGGTTAAGGAACTTGGGATATTTTGCTTTGTGTCTCGTACTTATTCAAGGATTGTTAGGAGGAATTACGGTTCTGTTTTATCTTCCCACTGCAATTTCTATGATCCACGGTGTGATTGCCCAGACTTTTTTACTGGTTTTAATTGTGATCGCCTATTGTTTGTCTAAAGAGTATTTTAAAGAATTTTCAATTCCCAAAACTCGTAATAATGAACTGATCAGAAAATGGTCTGTAATTGTCTTTTCTGCTGTATTTGTTCAATTGATATTGGGTACCTGGATGCGTCACATTAATGCCGGATTAGCCATTCCGGATTTTCCTACTGTTGGATGGAGTTGGATTCCTTTGATAAATGAGGATACATTGCAAAGAATAAATGATTGGCGTTTTGATTATGATCTTTCAAATATCACATTGTTCCCGGTTTGGGTTCATTTGTTTCACCGGCTATGGGCTGTGGTAGTATTGATAACAGTATTCACATTCGGTCATTATTATTTTAGAGGTAAAAAAGAGTTTAATCCAACCATGACACTGCTTTTTCTGGGGATCCTTTTTCAAATAATGCTGGGAGCATTCACGGTATGGTCAGGAAAGGAACCTATTATTACCAGTTTTCATGTGCTGAACGGAGCATTGATTTTAGGAACGTCCTTTTTAATGATGCTGAGATATTCCCCAATGATGAATCGTTTACGGAGTCATTCTTTTGAAACTTAATAAAAGGAAGGCTTCAACAAGAATTCGAGGATTTTTCGAATTGTGCAAACCTAATATCATGATCATGGTATTGGTAACCACATTATTGGGGTTTTATTTGGGAGGAAATGGAATTATTTCCTATCAACTGCTATTGATAACCTTGGTTGGAACCGGGTTAAGTTCAGGCGGTGCCAGTGCCTTAAACCATTATTTGGAAAGAGAATCTGATAAGCAAATGGAAAGGACAAAAAATCGTCCACTTCCAGCAGGATTAATTTTACCGTCTGAAGCATTAATGTTTGGAATCATTTTGGTTCTAATTGGATGTACACTTCTCTGTTGGAAAGTCAACCTTTTAACCGGATTTTTATCTTTACTCACCGCTTTCCTTTATGTCTTGGTTTATACTCCATTGAAAAAGGTAACATGGTTGAATACAACTGTTGGTTCTATCCCGGGAGCAATTCCTCCCATGGGAGGATGGACCGCCGCCACCGGTTTTTTGGATATTGAAGCTTGGTTGTTGTTTGCTATTTTGTTTCTTTGGCAGCATCCGCATTTTTTTGCAATTGCCTGGGTATGTCGTCTGGATTATTCAAAAGCGGGATTTAAAATGCTTCCGGTTGTGGAAGAAGACGGCACCAGAACGGTAAGACAGATTTTCTGGCATTTGACTCTTTTGATCCCCGTCTCCATGCTTTTCTATTTTAATGGAAATTCCGGATGGATTTATGCCATCGGAGTGTTTATTCTTTCTCTCATGTTTGCCGGTTCTGCAGTTCCGCTGGCATTCAAAAGAACCAATAAAAATGCGTTATTGATTTTAAAAGCATCCGTTGTTTATTTACCTGCTTTGCTTGTTTTAATTATAATAGATAAGGTGTATTACCATGGATTTTAAATTTCGTTTTTTTCTCATAGCAATTATTTTTTCTGCTTGTTCCCGGGAACCGTTACCAATATTAGGTGCAATACCATCTTTTGAATTGACAGATAATTTTGGTCAGAAATTTACAGAAGAAAATATTGCGGGAAAGATTTGGGTAGCCGACTTGATTTTCACCACCTGTGCTGGACCCTGTCCAATCATGAGCACAGAAATGAGATCGGTTCATAAAACTTATCTGGAAAATGAAAACATCCGGATGGTCACTATCACGGTAAATCCAGATTACGACTCTCCTGAAGTTTTAACTGAATACGGAAAACGGTATGATGCTGATTTTACTAAATGGCATTTTTTAACCGGTGAGTATGAAAATATTCAAAATTTAATAGGCAATGGTTTTAAAATGGGAGACATCGAAGAGATCGTTTTCCACAGCACACGGTTTGCTTTAATTGATCCGAATATGAAAATTCGCGGTTATTATATGGGGACTGAAAACGATGATGTGAAAAAATTGGTGGGGGATATTAAAAAATTAATAAAAGAATTTTTCTGAGATGATTTCCACTGATGCCGGAAATTCTTTCTGGACTCGAATCATTTACATCATTTCATTTATTATTATCGGAGCTGTTGCATTTTTATTTTTGGGTCCCCGCCCGCCAAATCTTGAAGGAAGTCTGGATGTAAGTTCATTGCCGAAAATCAACGCTTTATTAAATTCAGTTACTGCAATATTACTGATATGCGGATATTATTTTATCCGAAAAAAAGAACAGTTGATTCATAAACGGTTCATGCTTTTGGCTTTTGGAACATCTTCGGCATTTTTAATCAGTTATATTATTTATCATTGGTTCAAGAGTGGTCCGAAGTCCTATGTTGGAGATTGGACAACATTGTATTATATCATCCTCATCAGCCATATTGTTTTAGCCGTAATTATCATTCCATTGGCATTATTTACTTTGCGTCATGGTTGGAATAATTCACTTCAGAAACACAGAAAAATAGCAAAAATCACCCTTCCAACCTGGCTTTATGTCAGCGTAACCGGGATAGTGATTTATGGAATGTTGTATCTGTGATTGATATCGTCTCAAAAAAAATCCTCGATTATTGTAAGGATCATTCTACAGGTGAACCGGAGATTTATCATAAAATAACACAATTGACCTACAACAAAGAGGAAATCCCCCAAATGCTTTCTGGGAATATGGTGGGAAATGTTTTGCAATTATTATTGAAACTAATGAATGCTAAAACTGTGTTGGAACTGGGAACCTTTACGGGATATTCAGCACTGAAAATGGCAGAGGTTTTGCCCGAAAACGGAACCGTAACTACTATCGATATCTTGCCTTCTCCTATTGCGAAAATTGCATTTGAAGAAGCAGGATGGGGTTTTAAAGTAAACCAACTAATTGGTGAAGCACTTCCAATTATGGCTGAATTAGAAGATGTATTTGATTTTATGTTTGTAGATGCAGATAAACGGAATTATCCCAATTATTATAAAATCGGAAAATCTATCGTGAGGAAAGGAGGGTTAATAGTGTTTGATAATGCCCTCTGGGGTGGATCTGTCCTCGATCCGAAAGATGAACAAACAGAGGCAATTGACACTATGAATAAAATAGCAAATGATGACCCGGAGGTGTTTAATCAAATTCTCCCTGTTCGAGATGGATTGATGATTTGCCAGATATTGGTTTGAGTGATTAATCCGTCACAAACAATGTAGCTTATTCTGGTTACCCAGATTAATATTTTCTTGTCCTGTTGAGTAGCGAAGCATTATCGAAACATAATAAAATCTAATGTCTAATGAAAATCACAGATTATACCGCCTATCTCTCTTCGATAACGTCTCTCTTCCGTCATGCCTACTCAGAGGGACAGGCTAGAATAAAATTTCTAATCTTCCATTTCTAATGGGATGAGAGTTATTTTCAAACATCAATTCCAAATCATTTCCTAACCCGGATACTTTTCCTGTAAAATCGGGATTAGTTTCATCTGTTGTATAAACCGCACAGTTTTTTCCAATGATCATGGATCGCTCAATATAAAGATTATAAAGTTTATCCCATTTATCATCTTTCAATTCCTGGTAATGTGTGTAAAGTGAACCCAATAGTTTTTGGAAAACAGATTTGATTTCAACTGATTCAGAATAGTATTTTAAACATCCCGCTTTTGCAGTGAATTTGTGTCCTATAATTTCCGGAACAGCTTCTACATTTAGTCCGATTCCCAAAATAACAGCGTTCACTCTTTTTTCAGATGTAAAACATTTTATCAAAATTCCTCCTACTTTTGATTGTCCAATGAAAATATCATTAGGCCATTTAATCATAGCTTTGCCTTTTATTTCCGGAAATGAATCAATTGTTTCAATAACTGAGGTGACTCCCATAGTTAAAAATTTACTGTTCATTCTTTCTGGAAAAATGTCGGGAGTAATAAACACTGATAGGTGGATATTCCCCTCTTTTGCTTCCCATGATCTGTTTTTCTGTCCCCGGAAATTTTGTCCGCTGTCTGCATGACATAGGATTCCGTCCGGCAGGTTATAATTATTTTTTACCATTTTATTCAAAATATCAAACTGAGATTTTATTGAAAATTCAGCATGTATCAAACTGTGCCAACCCAATTCAGAATCTATGTCAATGAACAAAGGTTGTTTTATCAGTTTTGAAACTAGTTGCTCATAATCATGGTTAAAATATCTCCCAGCATGTGGTTTTTCCCATTGATGATTGCCGGAAAATAGTTGATTGGCACTGTTTGGAGAATCTGTAAAAATATACATGATGAATTAAATTGTCCTCGTAAATTAAAAGGATTATTATCAGACTGCATACTCCTGATTGAAAAAAATGATTCCGAATAAAAATAAAATTATCTGTTCAGAGTTTAA
>CAZSIH010000067.1:0-10829 GCA_964606925.1 uncultured bacterium | reverse complement strand
ACATTAGAAAGAATTGGATTGGAATCAGTCCAAGAGCAAAATCCTCCTCCATTGGAATTGGAAGAATTTTCCATAATAATAACATTCTCTATTAGAGGACTTGCGCCGTAACAATTTATACCACCACCACATGAATTATCCTGATACACAGTATTATCCATAATAATTAAATCTCTTAAAATTGGATTAGAATTATATAGATTTATTCCTGCACCAAATGTGGCATATCCATTCATTATAGTAAATCCACTCAAAACTGCTATTGTATCCTCTCCACTCTCAAATGTTACCACACTTCCATTCTGATTCCCATCAATAATCGTAGTCTCTCTATCTTCACCTATAACAGCTATATTCATTCCATTAAAATTAATATTTTCAACATAAGTTCCGGAACTTACCAATACCGTATCTCCATTTTCTACTGCATCAATTCCCTCCTGAATGGTGGGATAATCATGGGGCACAGTAATGAGATTGTATTGTAAAGGAGCTCTCAGTTCCAGAATCAGATTTTTGATGTAGGCAAAATCTTCCGGGCTATTAGGGTCATAAGGAGTAATATTAAAAGATGTGTCAACTTCTCCAATAGTATTTAAAAAGAAAACAGTTCGTTGTAGTGCTTCCCAGTCCGTCCATACAGGATATCCTTGTGCTTCCTGATCCTGGGTCCAAGGTAAAATTCTATCCTCAATCATTAAATCTAAATATTCAGAATATTGATCTTTTCCTACACCGATGATATGGACATCGTCAATACTATCTTCAAGAAGTGAGAGATATATTTCATTTAGGAAGCCGAACCGACTTCTGCATACGCCTCAGGATTCGTGACCAAAAAAGATGACACAGACTTCCTGGATATAAAGGGAAGGTCCGATGATAGATCCATATGTTTCTGAATTGGGATTCACATCCTCAAGGAAAAAAGGGGCTTGAGAAAATAATACCTTTACAAAAAGTAAGTTGATCCAAATAAGTTTTAACTTCATAGTGATATGAAGTTTATTCAAAAAATGAGTATAAAGTCAACATGGGTGTGATAACCATCACAAGTCACATTATTCATCTTTTTTAATCCGCTTTCTACTCAATTTAACAATACCGAGTTTTTTAACAATGTAATTCCCAAATTCCGGTGCAAATACATTCAAAGCCAGTAGAGGTTTCATTGGTCCACTATTCACAATTATTTCCCCTTTTCCGGTTTTAATAGCTTTTAAGACTGTATCTGCGACTTTTTGAGGTGGTGAAGTACCCAACAATTTTGGAGCAGGAAAACCACCATCGAAAAACATTCCTGCTTCATCTATGTATCCTGGCATTATAGTGGATACTGAAACACCTGTACCGTGTAATTCCTGCCGTAATCCGTCACCCCACTTGATCATACCAGCTTTTGACGCTGAATAGATAGAATTGTATGCGACACCCTTCCTCCCTGCTAATGAAGCAATATTGATGATATTTCCCACGCCTCTTTTAAGCATTCCTGGTAAAATAAGCTTGGTGAGTTCCATAGGTGCTAAAAGATTTACTGTAATAATTGATCGGATAGATTCATAATTGTTGTCTGTATAATGATTATATTTTTCAATCCCAGCGTTATTAACTAAAATATCAATCTCATCTACATTATAATCTTTTAATTTCTGAACCAATTTCTTTAATCTATGCGATTTATTCAAATCAAACGGAATTGTTTTGATCATGCCACCGGATTCATGGACTTCCTTTTCAACCTCTTGTAATCCATTTTCTGAACGAGCAACTCCAATGATATTTGCTCCTTCACCTGCCAGAGTTCTTGCAATATAAGATCCGATTCCTCTTGATGCCCCTGTGACCAACGCAGTTTTCCCTTCTAGCTTTTTCATATTATTCTCCTGATAATTTAGATTAACGAATGATTGGAAAATTGAATTGAAAATAATAATTCCATTTTCCATTTTGACTTAAAGCAAGTCCTACCATAGGACTAAATCGCAGAAATCCCATGGAAATACTGGTTTCTAAAAAACCTTCAAAACCAACAACTGCGATGTATTTCCCCTGCTCTCCGGAAACATAATCCATAAATATCCGTCCGTTTATATCCTCAAAAAACAGATTAATTTTCCAAAATCCCCTTCTCAATTTCAAGAGTTGAAAGGTATAACTGGGAGAAAAGGTCATACCATAAGAAGATTTTACATTTCCCGTTCCACGAGTTGTAAAATTAATTTTATTTTGAGATCTCCATTGGAATCTTGTATCTATCTTGAAATATCCATAAATATTTTTATTGGTTGAGGATACCCTGAATGATATCCCGTAACTTTTCTTGTGTTCTTCACTTGAAAAGTATATGGGCAGTCCCATCGAAATCAAAACCGTTTTTATCGGGTATCCATAATAAAATATTATCCCCGGAGTAAAAGCTCTGTCAGCAAATTCTGTCCCACCAAAATAGGTGTTTCCGCTCAGAGTAACGGAAGGTTTCCCCAGTTTTGAGGTTACAATTAACGGATATGAACTGGTAAAAGAAAAAACATCCGTGTAATCTGTATAACCACGAAAATAGAAAGGTGACCACTTGTTGATGGTTATTCCTGTACTCATTGAGACTGATTTTTCATCAATTGGAATATTAACTAACGATGAATATCTGAAATGGGATAAAACATCAGATCCCTTGAATAAAAAACCCGGAGACATTCTGACCTGATTGAAATAAGGTGCCCGTAAATAGGGTTTAAACAATTTTTTATACACAGAATAATCCACTTTTTTCTTTGAAACAGGGAATGAATTCATGATTATCTCTTCAGTTTTATTTTTTGGGATATCAACCTGTTTATATTCCGGATTCATGACAAAAATATCTTCACCTAAATCAGTTAAACTGATGAAATATAATAGACTGTCCATCATAGCTCCACGTCGGGAAAATCCGGTTTCTGTCAGTTGATAAAAATCTCCACTTATCATATTATAACCATAAATACAAACTGTTTTATTGTAATTGGCAGTGTAGATTAACATTTCATCCTGAACACTCAATTCTGTTTCTGTCCAAGCATTGTCAGTTATATGTGTTACACTCATATCATTGATATTAAATTCATAAATATTAAAATGTTGATCGAAGGTTCTCCCGGATAGAAAAATTTGCTCTCCAGTTGAGGTCATTTCTGATATTTGAATCGGAAGATCACATAAATATTTTGATTTTCCATTATTAAAACTCCATAGTTGGGAGCCAAATCTATTTCTCATATCCTTTGAATAGATAATCTCTCCCTCAGGATAGACACAAAATGAACGAAAATTGTCTGTTAATATCTCTTTTTGTTTTCCACTCTTTATGTCCAATTCATAAAGAACAGACATTGTGCCAAAACTGCCATTGGTTGTGTTTGCATATCCTTTGCCAGATTCTGACGTGCTGAAATAGATTTTCTCATTAACAATTCGTATTGGAGAATTTATCCAATGTTTTAATTCACAGATGGTTTGCTCCCTTTTCAATACCGGGTCAAATTTGACCAATCGGAAAAATGGAACATCCTTCTCAGAATAAACCATTTTCATGTAGTAAATGTCATTTTCCCATACAGTCAAATATTTTTTATACCACCCATCAAAAGTTATCCTCTTTCCTTCCCATTCCCATTCCCTGTATTTTTCCTTCATTTCTTTTTTCCATGCTCCATACAGATCATCTGAATCTGCACCATAGATCTTTTTCATTGATCGGTCAATTACAAATCCGGGAAACGTGGTTCCAAGAATTGGTGCCCACCAATAGGAGTTTATTTCAGTAATGAATTCACTTATTGTATTCTTACCGTAGGAATTCAATAAATATTGGATAAAGGAACCGCCGATATAATATTCATCATTGTGAGAATAATATGAATTTGGGGAATGTGTTAATACGCTTATATTTGGTAAAATATTGTATTTTGCTTGTACAGCGATCATTGCCTCTGCCCATCCGCTGTTTAACATCCCTTCAATTCCAAAGATATTTGACTCGGTTGTCACTGAAATTCCTTCTACTGCCCAATCTGGCAAGAAACTGTTTGGCTGAAGAAATGGACCGAAAATGGAGACAGATTTTTCTGCTATACCAGAGGATCCGGTTATATGTGAAGCATGGGAAAATTCATGCAGTCCTGTTGTCCTAATTTGATTTGTTGTAAAATTTCCAAGAAAATCTGAAGATGATGGCGATATGTATTGATGGATAACAGATTCACTAGGAGAATACCATGCACTGGATATAAACCCTCCTTCTTCCAGAATATAGATTGTTCTCCCCGGATCATTTCCCTGAGATTCAATTACCGGTTTTCGATACATCTCCAGGTTGGTTAAGAGTTGATTTGCTTCCCAATCAAGTCCCTGAGGGAAATACACCGAAAAATGTTCGCTCTCATATTTCCACCATTCGGTATTTAATTGCCCGAATACATCGGTGATAATTATAAAGCAAAATAGAAATGATCGTAGTAGGATGCTTAAACAAATCAAGAATGGATAATTTCATTAATGATTTTTATATGTTCAGGGGTTGATCCACAGCATGCACCGATAACATCAGGTTTTTCTCTCAGGATTTCCTGTACATGAAATTTCCATTTTTCATCTGAAATAATTCGTTCAATTCTTCCGTCAGGTTCAGGATTTGTGAATCCAAGATTTGGATATACTCCCCATGATCTATCCCAATGTTGTTTCAGAGTTTGAATGGCTTTCATTGCGACTTGAATGGTATTACAATTAAACAACAAAACTTCTACATTACCTGTAGTGA
Organism: uncultured bacterium; assembly: GCA_964606925.1. GTDB lineage: Bacteria > Fidelibacterota > Marinisomatia > Marinisomatales > AB-629-J13 > AB-629-J13. Next base: position 6,028 of record CAZSIH010000067.1, on the reverse strand, counting down.
GGTTTTCTAATACTTCATTTAAAGGGGTTCCGTCTAAAAGATAAGATTCATCTTCCAGAATAAGACTTAGCCAAATGGGTACATCACAATTTTTGGTTAATTCCACTGCATATGATATCTCTTGAGCATTCCCCATAGTTTCAAAAAGGATAATATCCACATCTGATTCCTGAAACCAGTTTAATATCGGTTCAATTGAATACTTAAATTGAGTTTCACCAGGAAATAATTCAGGAGAATAACATTCATCGATAGGAGCAATACTACCTGCGATCAATTCATTACCTAAAACTGCTTTTTTCGCTAATGAAACTGCTTTTTTCAGATTATTTTTGGATTTCATAAATGCATCATTTTTTGAGAATCCCGCTTTTTGATAAGCATAGGGTGTTGTTCTAAAGGAATTTGTCGTTAAAATATCTGCACCGGCTTTTACATATTTTTGGTGGATTTTATAGACAATATCTGAATGTGTTTCATTAGCGATTGCAGACCAAAGAGGAAGGGGAATGTCAATTCCCATTCTGAGCAATTCTGTACCCATTGCTCCATCCAGGATCAGAGGATGATCTGATGTGGTTCTATTGTTCATTTTTCCAAAAATGTACTTTTTCCATTGGGATATAGTTTTTAATCATTTTTTTAATTTCAGTAATGATTTCAGCCTGTATATTTTTTTTTGGTTCAACTATCCCGTTTGAACGATTCCAATTTTGATAAAACAGATCAGATTTTGGTTTCTGTTTTCGAATTCGATGAAAATAATCTGTATTCATCCGAAATACGCCTATAACCATGTCCATTATTTGTTCTTGGCTGATCCTTGAAAATAATTGGTCGATTAAATTCCCATAAATAGTATCCCAGTTTTCCACATATAAAACAGGGTCGATACACAACCTGACTTTCCATCCTTTTGAAATAATAAATTCAACTGCATCCAGTCTTTTATCTAAAGATGGTGTATGGTTTTCGTATCGCTGGCGAATTTCATTTGGTGTCAATGTCCAGGCAAAAACGATATTTGAATGTGAAGGGATATCCTTTATTGAATTAATATTTGCACATTTAGTCCTGATCTCAATCAACAGGTTTTTTTTATTTCGGGCAAATTCGATCCAATTTTTACAATACGGGATTTTATTTTCAAATGCTAATAAGTCATTATTATATGCAATGGATAACACTAAGGGTTCATCCTTAAATTCACGGGAATCAATTCCTTTATCAACTTCAATGAAAAAATCGGATTCATTCACAAATGCTACCAAATTTGCCGACGGATACATTCCCTGTAAAAAACAGTAATCACAATGATAGACGCAATTTATCAAGGGTGTCGTATAGAATAGGTTTCGGTAATGAGTATCCTGAAGGATATCGGTTCCTTTATAAAGAAATGGTGGTTTTTTTATTCCTAAAATAAGTTTTTTTGTATTCTGCTGACTGAATATATTTTGATTTGGTCGGTTAAATACCGTCTTGTAATTATCAATCTTAATAATCTCAGCATGAGGAAACGCAGACAGAGCAGTGTCTGTCAATTTCCTGTTTTTAGCTCCATCTTCTAAATAAATATGTGAAAATTCAGGTTGAAAGTACTGAACAGATCTTTTTGAATATTTCGTTTCTGTGATGTTTGTCATTGGGGTTAATGGAATAAAAAGGGTTCAATTTCTTGAGTAAATCATCATGAATGAACTTCCTATTTTCAGCTAATTCGTCCAATTTAAATTTTTGTGTTTCTGTAAGACGCAGATGTGTGCGAATCTTTTTTAAAAGTATCATCTCATTTTCTCCAAAAGAGGGATTATCATTTAATTCAATTTCCTGCAGAATATTTAACAAGTTTGTGATAGGATTAAGTTGATTCTTTAATTTTTTGGTCACCAATTTTTCAAAAACTTCAAATTTCATATATTTAATATCCATGAAATCTGAGATGACCTTTAAAAATATCAATCTGTTAACCGGAATTTTGGATGTGAATGCGCCCCAAATTACCGATGCCTCCATATCCACAAGACTGTCATATTTTCCATGACCGTCAACAGCAGGATTTTCAACCGTAGTTAATGAAGATTCAGCCATTCCATGTTTGAATAAAACATCGGGATAATATGCTGATCCACTAATTTCGTCTGTGATTTTATTAATAAAAAATAGATCTCCAATTTTACATGCACCCGGATTACCTCCGGCGGTACCAATATTCACAATGAATAATTTGTGTTTTAATTTGTGAATGTTAGAATAATTCCGGATCGTTTTTTGAACATATTTTTTGCCAACTCCTGTATTTAAGAGGTGGATGTTTTTCGTAGAATAGACAGAAACATCCTTCGAATTTTCCTCCCTTTTTAATTTAAAATGATGAATAAAAGGAATTGCTTCCGCTTTTAATGCGGTGAGTATCAAGATGTTGTTTTTCTTCATTTTATTATTATAAAACTAAGTACATTACAAATTAGAAATGTAACTCTTTTTAGGTTGGATTTTTTGTTATTTTAGTGAAAATTGGAATAAAAAACAAACCAGACGTTAAAACAAACTGGTTTTACCACATTATTTATTCTTCAATTTTAACGCAGCAGTTTCAGTTTCCATCAGCATCTGGGGTAAAACCCTCATTTGAGCTTTTTTCACAACCCAAACCGGTATAATTCCACCGGGATCTGTTAGAACGATATAAATGAGAAAATTCTGTCCATCTTTCTTTGAAATTATCCAACTTCCCATGTTTACAGGCGCAATAATCAAATCGTCATTGATAATCTGTTCTACCGATATATTGTACCAATCAATCCTATCCCTTTTGCGTATATGCTGAAATTGATAAAGCCGGGGTGCCAAGAACGGAATGTCAATGATCTGCCATGCCTCTTGGGTTGAGTCAAGTTTTTTATTAATACCTGAATCAGTAATGAAAGTGCTGGGTAGTGTCTCCGGATAATTTGTGACGTCCCAGGCTACATCTAGTATTGATTGGGGTTGAGCTTTTAAAACCATTTCAATTTTAAAAGCAGGAATTGGAAATCCGTCAAACTTGTATTCTGACAATTGATATTTTTCTGTCTGCTTTATTGGTTCCCATTGGGTGAAATTCATGAGGCTATTCCAGACAGTAGGATAATTACCCTTGGAAAAACAGAAAGAAATTAAAAGAACAGGAAAAAGTATATTAGTGAATAATTTCAAAAACCAATTAATTTTTCAAGGTCATCTAATTAATCCAAAATTTTCCTGACAATTTCATCGGTAATTTCTTTTTCTACTCTTTCAGCTAACTTTTTTAACGATTCTCTGGATGCTTTTTCATAGTCCGCATGAGTGCCCTTAATATCATTAAAATTATTTGCAAACAGGATGTTTTCGCCATCCTTAAAGTAAATACTCATTTGAGCAACAGATGAAAAAAGCGAATAGGCCTCACCTCTTTTTTGTGTATCAATTCTGAGATCCAGTGTATAATCGGAATTGATCTTTTCATGGATGAAAGTTGCGCTTAATTTTTCCTCCAGAGATTTTATGACGATGGGTGTAACTAAAGGATTAGCAAGTGTTTTTCCAAGACTTTTCTCTTCACTGATAAGATAAATGGTGATGGGTCTCACCTCGATATTAAAAAAGGTGGTTGGGACAACAGATCCCCTAAACTCTGTAAATAGGTAATTTCCAATTTCATCATTTCCAGTGAAGGATATCATATCTAATTCAGCTTTTATCTGATAATGATTTATCATCTCATTGAGTTTCTGTATCGTAGATTGAACTTTTCCAGTTTTATCGGAATTCATCCTTCCTGCCAAGGAACCCGTTCCTTCTGTAAAATTGAATAAAATTGGGAGTTCATTTAAATAAATGATTTCCCCATTTGATGTTGTGTAGGTGACTTTTAATTCAAGTGGATGTTGTGGTAATGTTCCGAGTTTGGTTCTCATATTATTTTTATAGGGTGTCAGTGTTATACTTGACAACAATTTCTCTATTTGTTTCCGTAACACAAGGTCAATATTTATAAATTTATCAGAATCAAAAGGGTCTTTGCAAATCAGTAGTTGATTCTGATATGGAATAAGCGATTTCAACCCGGTAAAAAAATATTTTAGGGCAGTAACCGGATTAGTTTGAAGATACATTATTCCCTCTTCATAATTACTACTTGCAGATTCCAGTGCCTTTGAAATTTTCCTGTGTAAAATTTCTTCATAAACTGATTTGGATAGACGATTATACACATAATAATATTTTTCATCTTCCCATTCTCCAACATGCTCAACTCCCTCCAAACTCAATTTGGAACGGGCAGAAGATATCATTTCAAAACTTTTTTCTAAAATAAACTCATTTAATAACCCTATTTTTTCTACTTCTTTTACCTTACTTACACTGGTGATACTAATATCTGCTTTAATTGCCTGTGCAATTGTACCTAAAGAATATGTTCTTGCTCTTCCGATATATTCTTCAGTCATCCCTGTTCTGGTTACTTTTGAAAAACCGTGAAAATATTCTGATTCACTTCGATGATCACCATTTAACCATACTGGTTGTTTAGAAGAACTGCAGGAAAACAATAAAAAAACACCGGCAAAGAAAAATTTCATTGCCGGTGTAAATCGTAAAAGATTATTCATCAATTTAAAATATTATAAATAATCACTTTCCTTTTCTTTGTCGGTATGCTTCGACTTTCTGTTCCATTTCTTCATAAAGTTCCGTAGCACGGATGGCATCATAAATTTCTTTGTCAGCTTTGATCCTATCCAATAATCGTTTTTGTGCAGCACCTTCATCCCATTCTACAAGGATATAGGCACGGAAAATATCCTGACTGTCAGATTTTTCTTCTAATATTTCCTTCTTAACAATTTCATAATCTTTCAATGCAGTAGAAATTATTTGTTCCTGGGTCTGGGAAAAACGGTCTAAAATATCAGAATCGGTACTTATTCCAGTTTCCTCTCTTACACGTTTGACTAAAGCATTCATTTCTGAGTCCATAGCGCCTGCTAACTGATTAGAAGCATCCAAAGTTGCTTTATTTACAGCTATTTGTAAATCTCTGCTGGTTGCGGTTGCCCCTGCATAGCGAAATCCATCTTTCTTTGGAGTATTTATATACCAATCCGGAATGTTTTTCATAACCTTCCCAGTCGGTTCGGGTGCAAGGTTTGGTCCTTTTGTGGTACCGCATCCGGTAAGAAATAAAGTGATAAATAGAACAAAATATATATTTTTATTCAACATGATAAATCTCCTGTTTGTTTCATAATTAAATCTTTTCTTATTGAAATGTTCCATTAAATGAACAATTTTGATTTTAAGACACATTAAAAAGTAAAAAATTAAAACGAATAAAGTGTAATAAAATAAAAAAGGGCTGAATTTCAGCCCTTTTCTACAGAACAATTGAGGTGATTTATTTCCCTACTTTTCCTTTTGAAGCACCTTTTTGTGTTTTTCCGGTGTTTTTATACCCTTTCTGAGTATTTTTTATAGGAGGTGGAATCATAGGATCCGCTTTTTCACACCATGAAGCCATTGATAACAGTCTCTTCTGGTCATTATTTGACAACTTAGATCCTTTTTTGTATTTTTTAAAGGACCATTTTTGATAAAAGGTCATCTTCTTCTTTTTCAGACAGGAGATCAATGCATCTTATGATCCAAAACCTGATTTTTTAATGATCGGATCAATAGCAATTTGATAATTTCCTTTATTCGTCTTCACCTTAATCTTACCGGAATTCAAAGAGCTTTTTTTAACTTTTGCAGTTTTTTCAATACTCTTCAGTTTTCCCTTTTTTACATCGCTTTTCTTCGCTTCCTTATCTTGACTGACAGAAGTATTTTGTTCCTTTTTTACCTTTTTGTGCTTCAAGAACAGATGTAGACACAAAAATAGCCATTGTTATGAGTAGTATTTGTGTTGTGAATTTCATTTTATATATTGTTAATGCCTTTAAAATATTTTAAAATTGTAAAAAAAAGGGCAAAAAATGCCCTTTTTTATTAAGATATAAAT
>CAZSIH010000066.1:0-10971 GCA_964606925.1 uncultured bacterium | reverse complement strand
AGTGAAAATAAAATGAAAACGTGTAGTTTTTTCATGATAACTCCTTATTTTTTATGAACCCGGTACTCTTTTCCAATAAAACATAGTTTATATTATGTCAATTCTTGATAGTTTTAATATTCAATTTTAATTTACTTTTTCACGCTATCCCAATAAATTTTCTAACAATATGTCGCATAAACCACAAAAACCGCTGACTAAAAAAAAGAAAACTACAGTCAAATGGACAAAAGATGCGGACAACCGTCTTTTGAAAATAGAAAAACAAGTTGAGAAAATTGAAAAAAAACTGGAAACCTTAATAAAGACATGGTCCCCTGAAACTCCATCTAAAAGTTCCTCAAATATTGTGTATTCCATAAAGAAAAAATCATGAAAAAACGGGTTGTTCAGGTTACGAGAGTTTCCAAAACGGTGGACATGCGGTTAGAAAACCTTGAAAATAGACTGGAACGGGTGAATAAAATGATTTCTCGTTTGGAAAAACTGCTGGATTCAAAAAATAATTCTGAACCTTCAAAAACTGTAATTTATACCGTAACCAAATCTTCCTGAATCCAACCATTTCTTTTTACGACACCTGGAATTTGGAATAGTTAATCGGGACAATTTTATTTTACTTTTCTAAACTGAGATATAGAACAATCAGACGCATGATGTCCATCGAGCACATGCTGTTTAACAAATAAGATTGGAGTCGAGTTTAAATAGAATTCGGAGTTGTATTTATTTTACAACTGTGATCTTTGTTTTCCGGACGGTATTTCCTGCTTTCATCACAATTGAATAAGTTCCACTGGTAAGGGATTGACTATTAACACTCAGCCGATAATATCCGGCTGGTTTTATACCATGAACCGGATGGAGAACTTCCCTTCCTTTAATGTCAAAAACACGAATGTCCACCAGGGAATTCTGTTTTACACCGTAGGTTAACTGTGTAACCGGGTTGAATGGATTGGGATGAGCTTCAGATAAGGTATATTCACCAGGAATTCCCATTAAACCCTCTTTCCGTGTTGGATCTGAATTGAGGGGAAACCGGTTTTCAATGATGGGAAAAGTCTCAAATGAATGAAACAGAATATTTTCAATGTCCGTGTATGGAAGATCAAACCATTCGGACAAAATAGTGGCATATAATTGACGAAAATCAAATTCGTGTAATAAATTTTCATTATTATCAAATTCGGTCATATTGGGATTAGAACCATAAACTCCGCCATTAACTTTGCTGCCAAATAGAAATTGAGGAGCGGCGGCGCCATGATCTGTTCCTGTACTTCCGTTCTCGAAAGGTCGTCTGCCGAATTCGGATGTGGTCAATAAAAGGATCCTGTCTTTCATCCCTTGATTTTTAATATCCTCTAAAAATGCCGCAACGGACCGGGACATGGCGGACAGGAGATTTTGATGATTATTGGCTTGGTTGGCATGAGTGTCATACCCGTATTGATGGGTGAGGAAAATGGGTGTGTACATTCCTCCTGATAAAAGTTTTGCTACAATGCTAAGCTGAAGCCCAACAGAGTTGTTGGGATATTCCACTGTGTTTTGTCCTGCTTCGGCTGCTGCCTGTATCACTCCCGCATAAGCGAATGAATTATTGTCTATCTGACGGACAAACCCCAGTTCATCTCCCCCGGCAGTTTCCGGAGGATCATTGTTGTATTCACTCTCATAGGTTTCATTCACTAAAGCATAAAAAATGGACGGATCATCAATAATAACACCCGGAACTCCGGTGTCTCCCGTCATTAGAAGACCATCGGTTGACCCTTGTTGGAGGGCAACGGGTTCTTCCGGTGGATTCTCAATATAATCGGAATACTGTGATTCAAGATATCTTCCCACCCAGCCTGTAGCTACGTTGTCATTAAAATCAGAAGCGCTTCGCCAAATGTCAGTAGATCGAAAATGGGACAAATTCTGATTATCGTAACCAACATTCTGGATGATCGCCATGTTCCCGTCGTTCCACAAATCCGTGAATAGAGACATGGCAGGGTGCAATCCCAAAGTATTGTTTATGGGCAGCACCTCATTTTGCGGAATGGCAATGTTGGGACGTAAATTATAATAGGCATCATCTTCATAAGGAATGATGGTATTTAATCCGTCATTCCCGCCTCCCAGATTTAAAATGACCAAAATGCGATTTTGAGCTTTTGCTCTTAATGTTTCCGATTGGGCTAATAAAGGATGAATCCATCTTGGAATGAGGGTTGATCCCAGTCCGATGGCAAGTGAATTTCTTAAGAATTGTCTGCGTTTCATTTGAGTTGAAAGTCCGGATATCTCATTAATAATTTTATAGTACCTTTTAGTCGTTCTTCCGCTTCAGGAATTGTCAATGACCAATTATAAGGGTCAAGTCCCTGCAGTAATTGATCCAGCAATAATTGCCGGGTGTGTTCCGTTGGTTGAATATCATAGAAATATAAAATCATATCATCAATCAGTTGTTCAGCATCATTGGGATTCGGAAAATGACCGGCAAGTTCAAGGACATCAACCTGGAATCCCATGGGATAATCAAAAATAAAACCATCAACAACCGAATTCGTAAATATCTTTCTGTAAGGTAACGTATAAGTGTTGATCCAATTACGATAACCGGACCATCCAGACACATCCGGCGGATAAAGAATTGCCTGCCCGAAAATTTCCTGAAAATAAAGAAGGATTACGTTTTTTACATGGTCTTCTGGAGGAACAATTTCTTCAATATACATTTGGCGGATGGGTGCAACGACATGATGAATCCCACCTCGAAATTTTGCTCCCCGGTAATGTTCATCGAAAAATAATTCACTTTTGAACAGTGCATCGAGCATTGGTTTTACTTCATAATCATTTTCCCTGAGAATGATAGCAAGTTCCTCAATCGTATCATCATCGGGATTGTAATAAACAAACCACTGAAATAATTTGCGGGCAAAGAATCGGGCTGTTTCTTCCTGTTCAAAAATAATATCCACAATATCATCCCCGAACCAGTACCCGGTTTGCCCCATAAATGTTTTTTCACCGTAATCATGCCTGTCCGGGATAAAATAAGTTACCAGGCCATTGGTAACATAGCCAGTATAGGCACGGGCGGCTTCGATAATATCTTCTTGTGAATAATTACCCACACCGATAGTAAATAATTCCAGAAGTTCCCGGGCAAAATTCTCATTGATATTATTTACACGGTTAAACCTATTGTCCAACCACACCAGCATGGCGGGATCAAGCGCCATTTCCTTCACAAATGTTTTTAAATTTCCCAATGAGTTAATGCGCATCAGATCATAATAATGATACATAGCTGGTGGGTAATTAAATCCCTGTGCAGATACTGCAAAATGGTCATGCCAGAATAAACTCATCATTTCCCGAATATTGGTTTCATCCTCCATCATGAGATCAACCAGCCAACTTCGCATATCCGCCCGCTGCTGTTGATAAGCATTTTGCAGAGAATCAACTTGCTCGGGAGTCAATTCATCATAGTTCGGAAAGGGATCATAAATCCACTCTCCCGGAGGATCCGGTAAGGAATAATCTTCCAATATAGAAGACAGAGTTTCATCCAATCCTGCGTCAAAAGCGGTATTAATTTCCTCCCAGGTGGGACCGAAAGTGATACGCCGTAGAAGATGAGCAGATGCCCGTAAATCGAAATCAACTTCCCTAGTGGAAATTTGGGTATTGACCTCCAATTGTGGAGCAATTTGTTGTTCAGGATTGACAGGAATAAATTCCCGGGGGAGATTATTTACGATGGGATATTCCGGTAATAAGGGTTGATTTTGTTCAAGGAATGTGTTTAATGATTCACTTCGTTTCAGTACGGATTCTATTTCTTTTTTATCGAGAAGAGGACTGATCTTAACCGATTTCTTCCCGATTGACTGAACCGGAATTACCCCGATGAAAAAAAATATCAGAGCTAATTGAAAGAACCTGTTTTGTGATTTTATTCGATTCATTTCACTCTACGACACCTGAACTCGCTTAAAGTTAAATAATTTTATTGATAATAGCAAATTATTACATAATATGGAAATTATCGTTTTATTCCATAAAATGAATAGTTCCGTCAGAGTTTGATCTTACCCAGTATCCATTTCCGGGAAGGATGATTTCAGCTTCACTGTAGCCTTCATCAAATTGATAGAGGGTTCCCGTTATGATAATTTCATCCTGATCAATAATTTGGCTTACATCAACTTCTGTATGAACCCCGGAGATCAAATTCCAGCCCTCAACTAATTGTACTGCCAATGTATCCACCGGAAATCCGGTGATCTGTGCTATACCGGGTTCATCAAACCTGAGCCAGTAGCCATTACCCATTTCTAACTGACTTACCACTTCATAACTCTCGTTGAATCCATACAACGTGCCTTCCACTGCATCGGGAAAAAGAATTTCGTACGAGGCATCATCTACGGTTAACGGCAATCCAATCAAATTCCAATCTGAATTTAGGGAAATGGTGATCGTTTCACTTTGGGGACCTCCTGTAGTCGCCATGAAAATCTGATAATCACCTGTGCGATTATCTGACCAAAAGCAAACCAGATCATCATCTTTCCAGATAAGAAACGGATCTTTTTGCACAAAATAGGAATCTTCCGAGTCATCACTAATCCTTTGCTCATTCACCAATTCATCCCCCCCTAATTCCATGGCTCTATAATAAATATCCGGATTTCCATTACGATAATCGATCCAGACAGTGTGTATGACAGATTCTTTCAAAATAACGAAGGGGAAATTCTGGGAAGCTCCCGAACCGGGATTAACATTTATTTCCGGGGTAAACACGAGTGAATCCATAAGAGCATGAATCACATAAGAATTATTATGCTGACTAACATGAAAACCGACAGCAATATTATTTTCTTCAATAGAGATAGAAGGACCGGACGAGGGACAATAACTAGCATAATCATTGAAATGTGACATTTGAATCGGTTCTTGAAAATCATCTACTCCGAAATCTTTTTTTACAAAATAATGTTTACGTTGGTTTGAAATATTGTTTCGGTAAGCTAAATACAAATCTCCGTTTTCTGCAAATCCAATATCCGGTTGACAACAATCACAGGGTTCCATTACCTCAGTTGATATTCCCACCGGAATACTGGGTGAAAATTCAATTGATCCCGCAGGAGATGTAGAATAACGGACACTGTTCAAAGAATAATTTTGATTGTAACTGTAGTAAAGAAGGTGCAGTTTTCCATCAATGCCGAGACCAATTTCCGGATAGGCTTCCAAATACATCTGGTCACTGACTCGAATATCCTCACCCCAGCTCAAACCGCCATCATTGGAAACATTGATATACACGGATGTATAGCCTGTGCGGTCATCCATGAACAGTACAAAAACTTCGTCTTCTCTGATGGCTAATTTAGGTCCTGCCTGAATATAAGCCACAACGGAGTGAACATGGGAATTCATTCTTACAATTTCAGAAAATGAAAAGCCTCCATCATAGGATTGAGCATAGTACACATCTTTATTGCCATTATTATCATTCACCCACACCAAGTGGAGTATATCATTTGAATCAATGGCTGAATAAGGAAATTTTTGATTAATGTTATTTCCCGGGATTACTTGGTAGTTCTGACCAAAGTCTAAGGAGGGTTGAGCATACACAATACCAACAAAAACAAAAATAGTTATCAGACAGTTTTTCATTTCAAAAAAGTAGTTTTTTCCTTTTGATGACCAAAAGGACTTTGAATACTCAAAAAATATTCTCCTGCGGGAACTCAATGACCATTGGATTTTCTGCCATCTCAATGAAAGGAATGTCTGCCTTCTGATAGAAATTCATTGGTGATGGTTTGAACTCATTTTCCATTTATATCATAAATCGAAACCAAAACATGTGAAGGTTCTGTTAAATCAAATTGAATTTCCCTAATGATGATCATGGTCCTTATTATAAGTAAATTTCCACTCAATTTCTTGAAGATTTATTAGTTCAGCCTGGTCCTGACCCTCAATTATCTTATAAAATGAATTGAGGTTTAGGGAGTTGAATGTTTGAACTTTTCCGCTTGTCCAATTTATTTTGATCGATTCAATTTCAGTTGCTTTTTCAAGTCCTATCTCGCTGCGTAGCGTAGAGCCTCCAAAGCTTCCCCCTGAACTGACAGTTGAAAAAATATTCCGAGTCCTATTTTCATCCTTGACAGTAACAGCTATGCGGGTTCCCATTGCTAATCGGTTTGAATTAGTTCCCTCCAAAATTAGGGTAATCCAACTATTGCCACTCCCGGGATTTTCAAATAACACATTCTGATAGATATCACCATCATATGCTCCACCCATCACAGAATAAATATCCTGATCACCATCATTATCCAGATCGCTGAATCCTACACCGTGGCCCTTCTGTATGTGTCCAAAACCTCCAGATGTAGTTACATCCTGAAAAGATAGTCCCATGTTGTTTCTGAACATTCGATTTGGAATGATCGCTTGGAAATCTGGCTCCCCTGTACCTAGGTAAAAATCCAACCAACCATCATTGTCAAGATCTCCATAATTACATCCCATTGTCAATAAAATTTTATTCAGGCCGACAGAATCTGTCATATCCTTAAAGGTTCCATTTTTTTTATTCAAATACAGTTTTGATTGTGCTTCATCTGGAGTATTTCCTAAATAATCTCTTGCGGTCAAACCAGCATAATCATTCCAGGCAGTCAGAGAGTATCCTGCAACAAAGAGATCCAACCATCCGTCGTTATTGTAATCAAAAAACCAGGCAGGAAAAGATTCAACTGGATTTATTACATTTGCGACCTGTGTTACATCAGTAAACTCCCAGGTTCCGTTGTTCTTCAATCCATCGTTTCTAAAGAGAAAATTTTTTGATCCAATAACAGAAACATACAGGTCTGGATCATTATCATTGTCGTAATCTCCCCACACAACACCCTTGGTAAATACAGTTAGATTTAATCCCGATTCTTTTGCAACATTTTTAAAAGTTCCGTCACCCTGATTTTTGTAGAGCTCACATGGATGGTTACCAGCATACTCTGTCGACTCATTTCCTATAAACAGGTCCAGCCAGCCATCATTATTATAGTCTCCCCATGAAGCGGTCTGGGTGGGATGAAATGAGAGCAGTCCTGCTGATTTGGTAACATCCTTGAATGTTCCGTCACCCTGATTTTTCAACAGTGAATTCGGGTGCTTCCCTTCGCCTATCCATGCACCACGAAGAACAAATATATCAGGAAATCCATCATTATTATAATCACCGTGTACCATGTTCAATCCACCAGTGATACCTCTGAGATTGGCCTCATCTGTTCTATCCTCGAATGTTCCATCACCCATATTTTTGATAAACCTGATCTGATCAAGCATACCCCAGGATGAACAAAGAATATCTATATAATTATCACCATCCAGATCATCAAAAACCAGTCCACCCGCAAGGGCAGAAACATCCACTGAAAGCTGTGAAGCAATGTCCTTGAACTTGGGAATTTGGTAATCTGAGGTAAATGAATTTTCAGGGATAAGATATCTTTTAGGTACGTGGTTCGGATATTGCCCCAGAGTCATATGTGCCACGTTTAACAACCATCTGTATGTATAATTATTTGGATATTGTTCAAGAAGTTTCATATAAACACTGATGGCCTTCTGTGATCCTTCTTTTTTTACGTGTTGAGCTTTTTTGCTGATGGGTAAGATACATGCCTCATCGTTATGGTTATAAATACAGTTTTGCTGTTCCCCAAGCCTCATATAGCATAAAGCCAACAGGGCTGTAGTTTTTTCCACTCCCTCTACACCCGGTTTGAATTTTCCTTTATTGATCAGGTCATTTAAAAATTCAGTTTCCAATATTGCTTGCTCGGTATCACCAGATGCCAATAATTCAAAAGCTTTCGTAAACCTAATTCGTAGTAAATCAAATCCTTTTGCATTTTTTTCTAATTCTGATAACCATTGTACCCGCTCTGTATTTATATATCTATTCTTTTCTGGCTCAGTCAGATCATAAATCCGTCTTAATCGTTGAACCATCTCCTGATGTTCATCTAATGTGACAGGGTTATTTTTTTTCTGACCTAGCGTTTTATCAACATTTTTTTTAGACGATTTTGTAGAATCAGAACAGGCAACAATGAAATATAGTGCTAACAGTATTGCAATTTTTTTAGCTATAGAATTCATATTAACCTAAGTAAATTAGTTATCAAAGTTAACATTTTGTATCTTTTTCATTTTACAATTATAGAGGTGTTATTTCAATACAGAGATTGAGCTGGTATAAAACCCACCGGATGTCCGGAAATGAATAAAGTATTTCCCTGTAGGAACTGCGCTGCCAAAAGAAGTTTTACCATCCCAGTGAAAGGAATGTATACCTTTTGATAGAAATTCATTAGTGATGGTTTGAGCCCATCTTCCATTTATATCATAAACCGAAACCAAAACATGTGAAGATTCTGTTAAATCAAATTGAATTTTAACCCGCGAGTTAAATGGATTTGGGAAAGTGGAAATATTTTGTACAAGATTTGTATTCCCATGCGCAGGTTGCAGAGTGTTGACTGCTCTTTGATCCGGATCAATATTTAACTTGATGTTAAAAATCCCCACCAGTCCGTTTTCCGTTTCATTAAGCGGGATTATCCTGTCCACGGCGCCGGGATCGGACGAGCCTGCATCCTCTTCTAAATAATCATCCCCTTCAAAATAGAGCTGAGTCACGAGGGGTTCTCCCGCTGGAGGAGTCATCATAAAATGAATGTGGCTGGGTCGAAAACGATCTAAACCTAATGGATAAGGTCCAGGTTTAATTGTTTCAATAGAATATTGTCCATAAGGTCCTGACAGTACCCGTCCCCGGAGATTCAATTCATCATTGTCCGGATTACCGGTCACACAAGTCTGGAACACAGAATAACAACCTTCATCATTGGCTTGCCAGGCATCAATGACCACATTTGGGATGGGAGTCTGACAATCATTTGCTGTGACCACTCCGCTGAGGAAAAGACGAATTCCTGGTTCTTCCGTAGATGCAAGCATAATTCTAAAAGGGGAATTTGGTTCCCAATATGGACCGAGTCCCATTAAATCAGTTGTTGTGCGGTCACAGGTTGAACCTGCCAACCGTTTTGGAATCATAAGACCCGCTGCTGTCATCCCACTTAACTGTAAAAATTTTCTCCGGGAGATCATTTTAATAATACTATTTTTTGAGTTTGAATCGGTTTTTTACCTTCTATCAGCATGATAAAATATACACCGCTGGATTGACTTTTCGCATCCCATTTTACAGTGTGATTTCCTGTTAGAAGTTTTTCATTTACGAGAGTTTCTACTATTTGTCCCTGAATATCATAAATGGTCACATCCACAACAGACAATTCAGGGACAGTAAATTGAATCGTCGTCACCGGATTAAACGGATTGGGATGCGCCGGAAAAAGAGCAAATTCTGTTGGGGTTTGGGGCGAGGTAGATTTTCGCAATTTCCACTGCTTAACATCTAAAGACGAAGTGATTTGACATTCTCCCGTTAATAAGATTGTTTCATCAAGATTCTCTGGATTCGCAATGACAGGGATTAACTCCCAACTTTCTCCATCTTTTATATCACACTCAAAAGCTAATGGTGGTCCGTAATTCATCACTTCAACCAAACATTTATCTGTTGAACACAGTTTGGTATCACCTGAAAAACGGATGTCTTTTCCTCCCACTGGTGGTTTAGGCGGTAGCGAATAACTCAGTTGATTTTCTACTTCAATTTCGTTACCGAAATATAGTATTTGAACACCAAACATTAGTGTGTTCAGGTAAGCCGGAGGAGAAAAGGATTTAGTTTTGGATAATGGTGCGGAGGATGAAAGAGTAATCTCACCTTCCCCGGAACTCCTGAGCCAATAACCGTACCCCGGCTCAATAGTTTCGGCAACAAAATAGCCATCGTCAAAACCGTAAATTGTACCTGGAACAATGAGATTATTTTCATCAATAATAGTGTTCATATCAACCTGATAGGAAACACTGCCTATGAGATTCCAATCATCATTAAGTGTGATAGTAGCATCGTTTAATAAATTTCCTGAAAAAGTACAGGTTTCAGCTTCTTCAAATCTGAGCCAGTATCCTGTACCGATTTCCATTACATTTATTGGCACACTGACATATCCCTCATTTCCAAAACTGTATAGGGTACTTTCATCCATATTAAAACACGGGTACTCATTGGTTTGAAGGGGCAGGGAAGTGAGGTTCCAACTTAGTGAATAGTCAACAGTAATTCCATTATTAATAATCTCGTTAAATGGTAGGTTGCAAGTAAGTAAACCATCTTCTGTAATCATATGAATATTCCCACTGAATAAATGATTGTTTGGTATATACTCATATTCGTAATAATAAAGTAAATCAACATATGCTGGACCGATGATACCAAAGAAGCTATAGACTGGGTCTATTATTGATAAATATTCATCATCTGTTTGTAAAATAAAATATGGAGCATAAAGTTCAACTTCTGGTATATCTATATAAAAAAATAACATATTTCCCCATTCCGTATTAGGCATCATTTGAATGTTATTTATTGCAAATTCTTCACATATTTCAAAACAATTGGATAAATCCTGTATACTTAAATAGTCTTCAACACAATCCGGATATGTACCAGGGCATAATAAATTATATTCTATACTGAAACTGTTTAAGTTGTCTAATATATAACAAATTTGTTCTGGTAGATAAGTCAATTGATTATTATAAATATAAAACCATTCAAGATTATTTAGATTACCAATACTTCCAGGAATACTGGTAATCTGATTACCACCTAATTCCAAAAGATTTAAGTTAGTTAAGTTTCCAATATCATTTGGAATGCTGGTTAGTTGATTAGCATTTAAATATAAATCAATTAATTCACTTAATGAACTCAAACCA
>CAZSIH010000065.1:0-11081 GCA_964606925.1 uncultured bacterium | reverse complement strand
TCCCCTCCCATGGAATCCACGAGCCGAACGAACCCCTTATCTAAACATTTGATTGCATCTTCTGGTATTTGAGTCATTTTATCCAACTTCTTTTGCCCAGTTTTGAATTTTTAAACCGGGTATTCTTTTAAATTCTTTTTCGTTATTTGTGACTAATGTTCTTTTTAATTCCTTAGCATGGGATGCAATCAACATATCATTTGCACCAATTATCTTCCCTCTTTTTTCCAAATCATAGCGTAGTTCACCATAAAACTTAGCTGTGGTTTTAGTAAAATCAAAAATCTCAAATGGCTGTAGAGTTACTTCAAGCGCATGCTTGTTTTTTTTCTTGAATTGACTTTTTTCAACTCCAAACTCTAACTCTGCCACTGTAATGGCTGATATGCCAACCTCATACGGTGACAAAGATTTTATTATTTCTAAAATAGATATTGGCTGTTTATTAATCAAATAAATGCATGTATCAGTATCCAATAGATACATATTTAATGAATGGGTTCCCGTGTTTCCAGTTTTGGCTGGTCTCGAGTAAGGGTTAAGCCATCTGAAAACATTTCAAGCCCCATGAATAAGTTATGCCATGGATCACTTTTGGGGATAAGCAGGACAACATTGCCTACATGCTTAATATAGACTTCATCTTCTTCGAAACGATATTTTTTGGGAAGACGAACTGCCTGACTTCTACCATTTTGAAATATTTTTGCTTTTTCCACTTTTTATTATCCTATATAACTGTATATAATATATACTATATGATATATACCATTCAATGAAAACAAAATATATTTTTATCTGCATCTTCTGGTATTTTTGTCATTTTTTTTATTGTGTTAAAATATGATAAGTTTTATCCACTGCAGCTACTTCACCCGCAATTAAACCCGGTTCAATAAGCGTCTTTTCTTGATTGAAACTAACAAGATTACCATTCAGGTCAATCAATTTTCCACCTGCTTCATTAATTATACAATTTCCGGCACAAATGTCCCATTCATTTTTCGGACGAAGAGATGCAAATATGTCCGCCTTCCCCGCTGCAGTTAATCCAAGTTTGTACGCCACAGAACCCACAGCCTTGAGTTCGCCAAAGGTACCGTCATATGGTGCCCAGAGCCCTCGTCGTGTTTCTGAACGACTATTTAAAATGACCATGTCACTAACATTTTCTTTTGTGGAACAGTGAATTGATTCGCCATTCAAAAATGCGCCATTCCCCTTCGATGCGGTGAATATTTCTTCTGTTACAGGATTATACAAAATGCCAACAACAGGCACACCATTTTCCACCAATGCAATACTCACTACAAAATTTGGAATCCCTTCAATGAATTCTTTCGTTCCGTCTAATGGATCCACCACCCAAACCCGTTCCATTTGGAGACGGGCAGGTGAATCTACTGTTTCTTCTGACAGCCACCCATAATTTGGGTAAGCTCCAATCAGGATTTCTTTTAACCGTGAATCTGCTTCATGATCAGCAGTTGTAACCGGATTATGATATCCCTTTTCTTTTATTTCATATTCAGCTTTGTAATAACTCATTATTATTCCACCGGCATCCAAAGCCGCTTCCTTTGCGATATTTAATTCGGAAATCATAACTTTAAAGTTAGGTTTAAAAAATAACGAAGGAAAATGCAGTTATAAAATTATTCTTTTTTAAAAATGATGAGTTTTTCTCTGTTTTTCCTTGGTTCAATTGATAGATCAGAAAATTCCTCTCTCTCAATTTCCCACGATTTCCTGAAAAAATGCTTTACCTCCGAAATTGACATTCCAAATGGCGGACCACCTTCTTTCACTGATTTATCCAGTGGAAACCAAAGCCCAATCAACTTCCCTCCAACTTTTAATATTGAATAAACTAAACGTTCATATTCTTTACGTCTTTTTGGATTGATCGCACAAAAACAAGTCTGTTCTAAAACATATTCGAAAGTATTTAGGTATTCAGGTGTTAACGAAAAAATATCGTTTTGGATTATTTTGATTTTAACATCGTATTTTCTTGCTAATTTTTCAACTGCATTCACTGCTGATGGTGCAAAATCTATAGCTGTCACTTCAAATCCTCTTTCAGCAAACATGACTGCATCATATCCTTTTCCACACCCTAAAATGCATAGTTTACCTGCGCTGATGTCATCTGCTATAAATCTAAAAATGGGCGTAGGACCGCCCAAATCCCAACCGGCATCATCTGCTAAATAAATATCTTCCCAGAATTGGGGTAAGTCTTCTATATGCTGTTCCACTAAAGTCTCAAATTATATGTAAATTTAACAAATTTCTTTGATGTGGGACTTTAAGGGAATTAACTTTTCCTTTAGTGGGAAAGTGAATTAAGGGGCGTTAACCGTTTTTACATAAAATTTTTCATTTTACACAGATTAAGATTTTTTCTTTCCTCTTAATTTAATTTCCCCGATATAAGTTAACATAATCGTCCTCCAAACAGGCTGGAAGCGGTGGATTCCGTCATCTTGGAGTACGGGTATTTTTATTATTTAAAAGCAGGCAAATGCTATGAAGAAAGAGATTTATATAAATGAAAGTATGGGGGAAACTCGTATTGCCATTCTGGAAGACGACCGTCTGGTTGAGATCTATGTTGAAAAACATGGTCAGCAACGAATGGTGGGTAATATTTACAAAGGAATTGTAGAAAATGTCATACCGGGAATGCAGGCAGCGTTTGTGGATATTGGTTTTTCCATCAACGCATTTCTTCCTTTCACTGAAATTCAAAACAGCTCATTTCTTCCTGATGTGATTTTAGAATCAGATCCCTCTGATTCGAAAGATGAGAATAACCATGTAAATGTAGAATTAAAGTCAGGACAGGAGATTTTTGTTCAGGTAATAAAAGAACCTTTCGCAAGCAAGGGACCTCGGGTGACAACAGAAATTTCTCTTCCAGGAAGATTTCTTGTTTTGGTTCCGGAAGTTAATTATGTCGGAGTATCAAAAAAAATATGGGATAAATACGAACGCAGGAGGTTGAAAAAACTCTGTTCAATAATGAAAGAAAAAGGATGCGGTCTCATTATTCGGACTGTGGCTGAAGGGAAATCAGATGAAATCATCCGCAATGATTATGATATGTTAATCAATCATTGGAAAAAATTAAAAGAAAAATCAAATCGTTCCAAAGCTCCCTCATTGGTCTATGAGGATCTGGAAACTGCATCCAGTGTTATCCGGGATTTACTAACCACCGATGTGGATAAAATCATCATTGATTCCAAAAAAATATATCGCAGAATGCAAAATTATATCGAGGATGTAACTCCCAAGATGGGAAATCGTGTTCAGCGCTATAAATTGAAAATCCCCATTTTTGAAAGCATGGGTATTGAGGATGAAATCGCTAAACTTATGCGACCTAAAGTATGGATGAAAAGCGGTGCATATCTTATCATTGAAAAAACAGAGGCGATGGTAGTGGTGGATGTGAACAGCGGAAGGTTTATTGGGAAAAAACTGCATGAAGAAAATTCGTTTAAAATAAATATGGAAGCAGCCCGGGAAGTTGCCCGCCAACTTCGATTGAGAGATTTGAGTGGATTAATCGTCATTGATTTTATTGATATGATAAAGGATGATAATAGACGGAAGGTTTTTTATGAGATGCGGAAAGAATTGAAAAAAGACCGTGCAAAAGTCGCAGTTTCACGGATCTCTGACTTCGGCATTCTTGAAATGACCCGCCAAAGAATCCGGTTAAGCCTGTTAGATTCCATGAGTGAAGAGTGTCCATCCTGCTACGGTTCGGGACGAATTATATCAAAAGATACCTTGATCACGAGAATAGATCACTGGTTAAGGCGGTATAAAATCAAGAAAAAAGATCTAAGGTTAAAGTTGCATCTTCACCCGGAAAATGCTGATTATATTTTGAAAGAGAAAAAAACTGTTTTACGGGGACTCATGTGGAAACATTTCACTCATTTGAAAATTGAAGAGAACTCTGAAATTTCGAGAGACAATTTTCGTTTTGTTCATTCTAAAACAAATGTTGATGTGACAGATGAACTAGGTCTTGGAAAGGAAAATTAACTCTATTAAATTTACCGGCTTTTTTAGGAACAGATATGTACGCAATAGTAGATATAGCAGGAAAACAATTTAAAGTCTCGAAGGGGGACAAAATTAATACAGCCACTCTTGATTTCAAACCCGGATCAAAGGTGACGTTTGAGAACGTCCTTGCAACAGATGACGGAAAAAAGACTACATTTGGAAATCCATTTGTAAAAAATATGACAGTAACCGCAAAGATCCTGGAACACGGCCGCACAAAAAAAATATTGGTGTATAAGAAAAAACGGCGAAAAGGATACGAAAGGAAAAACACTCATCGTCAAGGATTTTCAATTCTTGAAATTGAAAAAATTGCGACTAAAAAACCTTCTGTAAAAAAGGCGGTAGCAAAATCCAAGCCAAAAACTGTGACAAAGGCAAAAAAAGTCACAGCCAAAAAAACAACTAAAATTAAAGAGGGAACATAATGGCTCATAAAAAAGGACAGGGTAGTTCCAGAAACGGTCGTGATTCCAATGCGAAACGATTGGGGATAAAAGTAGCTGACGGACAGTCCATCAATGCCGGGGGAATCATTCTCAAACAGAGGGGGACTAAAATTCATCCCGGAACAAATGTCAAAAGAGCACATGATGACAGCTTGTTTGCTATTGCCCCGGGTGTCGTTAAATTTGAGAAAAAAGGACGAAATAAAAAATGTGTAAGTGTCATTTCCTGACCCGTTATGACAATTAAAATTAAAAAGCCCTCTTAGGGCTTTTTTTATTCAACAAGGAATAAAACCATGAAATTTTATAAAATTTTGCCCCTAATATTTTTATTCATACTAAGTGGATGCTCAACTGTAAAAAACAGTATTCCACCACCAGAATCAATATCAGCGGAAGAACTATTAACAATTGATCCTCATGTAACTGTGGGAAAACTTGAGAACGGATTAACCTATTATATTCGTGAAAATAAAAAACCAGAAAACAGAGCAGATTTTCGTCTGGCTGTAAATGCAGGATCCGTCCTTGAGGATGACAATCAGCAGGGGCTTGCCCATCTTGTGGAACATATGGCTTTTAATGGAACCATTCATTATAAAAAACAGGAACTCGTTGATTATTTCGAGTCCATCGGTGTTGCTTTTGGTCCCGATTTAAATGCTTACACATCCTTTGATGAAACTGTTTATATGATCGAAGTCCCCACGGATGATAAAGACATCATACAGCAGGCAATTCAGATTTTAGAGGATTGGGCACACGGTATTTTATTTGAGGATGAAGATATTGACGGTGAGAGACCGGTCGTGGGAGAAGAATGGCGATTGGGTCAGGGTGCCAGTCAAAGGATGCTTAACAAGGTTCTTCCGGTTATTTTTCATAACTCCCAATACGGAAACCGTCTCCCCATCGGGAAAAAAGCTGTCATTGATACAGCACATTACAGCACCATCAGAAAATTCTATACAGATTGGTACCGTCCCGATCTCATGTCTGTAGTTGCTGTAGGCGATTTCGACAAATCAGAGATGGAGGAATTGATACGCACACATTTCAGTCGGCTCACCATGCCTGAAAATCCAAAGGAAAGAATTAAATATCCTGTTCCGGACCATGATGAAACTCTTGTGGTCATTGCAACAGACAAAGAAGCTCCCTATACTGCAGTAAGTATTGATTTTAAATTTGATAAAAAAGAGGAAAAAACAACACAGGATTATAAGCAAAGAATCAAAAGAAAGCTTTTTTCTGGTATGTTCAGAAACCGTCTTGATGAACTCACTAAGTCCTCAGATCCTCCTTTTATTTACGGTATAGCATATTTTAATGATATGGTCCTGACAAAAGATGGATTTGAATTATTTGCAATTGTGAACGATGATGACATAATGAAAGGAATTCAAACTTTATTGATTGAGGGACAAAGGCTCAACCGTTTTGGGTTCACAGAAACTGAATTGGAAAGAGAAAAAATTCAAGTTTTAAGACAAATTCAAAAAGCCTATGATGAAAAGGAAAAAACTGAATCACGTTCCTTTGTCCGTGAATATGTATCACATTATCTTAGTGGAGAACCCATTCCCGGAATTGCTTCTGAATTAGACATGCACAACACATTTCTTCCAAATATTTCACTGGAAGAAATAAGCAATTTGTCCCATCTATACATGAAAGATTTTAACAGGGTTGTTGCTGTTCGGGCACCGGAAAAGGAGGATGTAATTATACCGACTGAGTCTGAAATTCTGAAACTTTTTGATGTAGTGAAAAATATCCCGCTGTCTCCCTATGTTGATGCGGTATCTGACGAACCATTGATTGCTCAGTTACCAAATCCCGGAAAAATTCTAAGTGAGAAAATTCATTCATCCGTAGGAATCACTGAATGGGTCATGAATAATGGTGTACGGGTTTTATTAAAACCCACAGAATTCAAAAACGATGAAATTCTCTTTAAAGCCTTCAGCCCCGGTGGTACCTCTATTGCCGGAGATGAAAATTTTCTTTCTGCAGATCTTGCTTCAGATATTATCAGTGAAAGCGGAATTGGAAATTTCTCCTCCATTCAATTGGAAAAAAAACTGAGTGGTAAAATTGTAAGTGTTTCCCCTTACGTTTCTGAACTCTATGAGGGACTTAGAGGATCTGCATCCCCACAGGATATTGAAACGCTTTTTCAGCTTATTTATTTACAAGTAACATCCGCACGATTGGATTCTTCTGCATTCAAAAGTTTTTTGACCCGCACAGCCGGGTGGCTTGAAAATTGGAAATCCAGACCGGAATCTGCATTTCAGGATACATTAGCCGTTACCCTTTCCCAGCATCATATTCGTAAACGTCCTCTCACTGCAGAAATGCTCCCGAAAACAGATCTTCATTCAGCAGTTAATTTTTACAGGGATCGATTCGGGGATGCAGGAGATTTTACCTTTATCCTGGTCGGGAACTTTACCACAGAATCCATCAAACCGCTGGTACTGCAGTATTTGGGTAGTCTGCCTACCCATAACCGCCGGGAATCCTGGGTGGATCATCAAATTAAAACACCAAAAGGTCATATTGAAAAAGCAGTTTATCGTGGCATTGAACCAAAAAGTTTAACACGAATGGTCTATACAGGAGATTGCACATGGAACCGGAAATCCCGGTACGAGTTTCTGTCCATGATAGAGGTGTTGAGAATTAAAATGCGGGAAGTCCTGCGGGAAGATATGGGTGGAGTTTATGGAGTCCGCATTCAGGGGAATATGTCACACTATCCTAGGGAGTCCTACAGCATTTCAATCGGATTTGGGTGTGATCCGGAACGGGTGGATGAATTGACTGCAGCAGTTAAAGACGAAATCAACAACATCATGAAAGAGGGAACGACGGAAAAATATCTTCAGAAAGTGAAGGAAACCCAGCACCGTAAACATGAAGTTAATTTAGAAAATAACAGGTACTGGATGAATATGACGGAATTCGCTTTGAAACATCATCTGGATATGGATATCGTCAACAGTTATGATGAAATGGTGAATAACCTGACGTTAAAAACCATCCATGATACAGCGATTCAATATTTTTCAACAGAAAATATCGTTCAGGTTACTCTGTATCCGGAAAAATAATTATTTTCTCTAATAATTCAAAATGGTTACCAGTTTATCACAAACTCTACTTAATACAAGCTAACCATATTGTTGTCATATCTGCGAAAGCAGGTATCCATAAACTTGATTTGATCAATAAAATATACCAATAGATTATAAACAAGATTATTCTGGATTCCCTCCTTTTAGAGAACGACAATTAAAAGAATTGCATTTATACCATCGCTAATACTTCCTTAACCAGTTTCTCAATTCCCTCCGCTGCTTCACTTATTCTCTGGGCTGACATATAAGCCGGAGTAGATACAACTTTATTTTTTTTATCTATTACAATTTCTTCAACCTCACATTCTACATGGGTAGAACCCATAGCTTTAATATCCATTGCTGTCTGCTCATCCGTCCCGATAGTCAAATCAACCGATTCGTCCACTCCCTTCATTATTTTTGCAAACATTGCCGGAGCGATGCAAATGACTCCAATGGGTTTTCCTGCTTTATGAACATCTCCTGCTAATCGCTTTACATCAGGATTTACGGAGCAGTCTGCTCCGGTCATTGCATAATCACAGAGGTTTTTTGCTACACCAAATCCTCCGGGAAAGATCAGCGCATCTACATCTGAGGCATGAACTTCCGCCATGTCCCGAATTTTCCCACGGGCAATGCGGGCAGACTCCACCAAAACATTCCGGGATTCATCCATTTCGCTTTCAGTGTAATGGTTAATAACATGCAATTGATCAATATTGGGTGCCATTAAAACCATGTCCACTCCTGCACGGTCTAACGTCAGCATGGTGATGACCGATTCATGAATTTCCGCTCCGTCATTCACCCCGCATCCCGATAAAACAACTCCAACTCTTGTCATGGATTTTCCTCCTTCACTTTTTTCTAATTATTGGATTTAATATTCCGTTTCAAACCGGAAAACTTTGTGCGTTTAACGGCTGAATTGAGAAACAATTTACGAAATCCTAATTCATCAAGGGAATTCCATTTTTCATTGTCCCATTCCAAAATTTCCTTTCTTGGTAAAAATGCAGATTCTTCTGAAATTTTGCCGAATTTTTCGTTCCACGGACACACTTCCTGACAGATATCACACCCGTAGATCCAATTGTTTAATTTTTTATTATCTTCTTCATCAAATTCTCCCCTGTGCTCAATGGTGAGATAGGAAATACATTTCCTTGAATCAATTTGATATTCATCCAATGCCTGTGTAGGACACGCATCAATACAGGCAGTACAGGTTCCGCATAGATCTTCTTCAAAAGGCGGATCAGATTCCAGCTCAATATCTAAAATAATTTCACCCAAAAATATCCAGCTTCCATAATCCCTTGTGATAAGATTTGTGTGTTTACCCTGCCATCCCAATCCTGCTTCCTGTGCCCAGACCTTTTCCATTACTGGTGATGTGTCCACACAAACCAATCCGTTCACACTTGGTTCCTGCTCTTTTATTTTTTTTAACACCCTGAAAAGTCTTTGTTTCAATACATTATGGTAATCATCTCCCCATGCGTAATTGCTGAATCGATGATCTGACGGAAGATCATCCTGAGAAAACCCGGAATAATAATTCATACCAACAGATATGATGGATTTTGCTTCAGGAAAATATTCTTTAATGTCTCCCCTTTCCTTTTCTCTTTTTTTTATCCATTCCATTGAGCCGTGATTTCCCTTTTTCAGCCATTCACTTAATTGTGATCTGGCTTTTGGATTTGATCTTGCTGAGGCGATTCCCACTTTTTGGAATCCCGTGTCTAAAATCCATTTCTTTATTTGGTAAGATGATATATTCACTGTTGAATTTAATTCAGGTTTACCTGAAAAATAAATGTTGATTCTACAGTGAAGTCATTTTCACTTGGATTCCTTTATCAAATTCTATTATACTTGTTTTAATGAAAATTGGTTTGAAATGAAATTTCATTAATTTACAAAGGTTTATGGAATTGATTCACTATTCTTCACTGAATTTTCAATTTGGGAAATTTTAATGTAAAGGAATATTAAATGAAAAAACTACTTATTATTTTAACCTTTGTTGGATTTAACTCAGTTATTGCTCAATCGTCAATTCAAGAGGTTTTAGCTAATGTAATTAAAGAAAATAATAAGTCATCATTTGATCCACTTGATTTCCCAGCTTCATATAAAAATTATTTATTTGGTAGCCGAACACTGAAAGATATTAGAATTAAAAATAAATATGATTCTAAATTTCAGAAAGGCACACTTTACAGGCATGATTCAAATCAATTATTTTTAAACACTTCTTTAATTCAAAAAAGAGAAATTGTTACAGTTGGTGTTTTAACAGGAACAGTTCTCATCGTGCCATATTTGTTGGTTTTAAAAGCAACTCCCCTTGAGGAAAAATACAAAGTATTATCCAGAGTTAATTACAGTGACATAAGTAAAATTCAAGTCAAAAAAACCAATAACAGAAATGCAATGATCGTCTCAGGAATTCTTGCTTTTGCAGTTTTATCCCAGGCAAATAAACCTGAGATGCAGGGAAGTGCCTGGGGATTTATTGGGCTTCCCTTATCTTTCACACCTTTTCTATTAAAACCCTATTTTTCATACAGTTGGGAAACGATTTTTAGTGCAGACTGAAAAAAATGATAAAACCGGAGCTTCAGTAAAATTTCCTCCACCATTGGTTTTTATCCTGTGGATGGGATTGGGATATGGTGTAAACTTCCTTTTGCCATTAGAGATAGGAAACTTTGCAGGAATTCATTACATGGGAATGGGAATAGTTTTACTGGGATTATTTATAGTCATTTTTGCTCTCCGATCTTTCAAACAAGCTGAAACTCACATTGAACCGTGGAAACCTACAACTAAAATTATTTCTTCGGGCATTTATGCGTATTCTAGAAATCCGATTTATGGCGCATTCTGTTTCATCTCAATCGGCACAGGAATATTGTTAAACAGCTTTTGGATTCTCTTAAGTTTTATTCCTTCAACTATAGTTGTCAATATCATTGCAATCAAGAAAGAAGAAGTTTATCTGGAAAATAAATTTGGGGATGAATACATCCGGTATAAAAGAAAAGTCAGGCGTTGGGTGTAATTGTAAATTTGATTTTACTCATGATATTTGTCTGGTAAATGATAATAATTTGATATTCAACAGGGTTACCATTTATGCAGATCCCACTTTTGTTCTCCCCTACAAAAGGGGAGAAAATAAAAGGATTTTTACCGAAAACTTTCCTCCGTAATGTGGGAAATTCAAAGGGGTGAAAAGAAATGTTTTTCACGGTTGGGAAAAAAATATTTTGGACATTTACAACTCCTTAGAATACATCTATTTTGTCAGAAATAATATTCCGGATTATTGACTAAATTACCTCCATGAAAACCAGCCATAAAATTGTCATTGGTGATTCTCGAAATATGGATTTGATTC